>JANXYI010000218.1 GCA_025350085.1 Deltaproteobacteria bacterium | reverse complement strand
CCGTTGGCCTGGGCCGGAGCGGCGCTGGCAAAGGCGTTGGCTTGGCCTGGCCGCAAACAGTGCGCGCGGTTGGCCCCCCTTTACCCACCAAAGCCGAAAGGGCTGTTTCAGGTTCCTCCTGAAACAGCCCTTTCGGCGCACTGGGGGTTCCAAGGGGCCTCAGGCTCCTTGGCCGCCGGAGGCTCTCTCTCCCTGCCGAGCAGCGCGGCGCACCCGCAGCACAAGCACGCCCGCGGCCAGCAGCCCGGCTGTCAGGCCGAGCCAGGCCACGCTCTCGGCGTCGCCGGTGGCAGCGCCGGCGATGAGCACCACGGGTGAAAGGGCCGCGCGCACAAGGGCGCGCGCAAGGGGCCGCTGGCGGATGGCCTCGGCCACGGGCGGGCTCATCTGGTAGTAGGCGGCCACGAAGTCGCGGCCAAGATCGAAGTTCAGCAGTACGCCGTCGCGGAAGCGTCTGAGGGTGGCCACGTGGTCCTCGAAGGGCTCGCCGTAGGCGGCGGTGGCGATGAAGCAGTCCATGGGGTTGGCGTGGTAGGCCAGGTTCTGGGCCATGCTGCCCTGGCGGATGAGGAAGCCCTGCCAGGTGCTGCCGAAGGTGGAGTCCTTGGCCGTGAGCGGGATGCTGTCCAGGTCGCCGGAGAGGTCGCAGACGAAGTCGTAGTAGCCGCTGAAGATGCCTGCGCTGTAGTTGAAGCGGAAGGTCAGCGTCTTACCCGCGAGCTTGATGTCGCTCAGGGTGCCTGAGGTATAGCCGCCAACCGTGCCTGTGAGCACCTCGCCGTTCAGCACAAAGGTCACGTTGCTGGAGTAAGCGTTGATGGCCTTGTTGGCCTGGGTCCAGTAGAAGGTGCCCACCAGCCGCCCCACGAGGTCCACCCTGCGGGCCAGATCCTTGGCGTAGTCGTTCTCCTCCATGGGCGGCACCAGGGAGCGGTACTCGTCCATGGACTTCTTGGCCTGGTCCATCTCGTTCTTCCTGGCCGCGGCCGTGGCCATGGCCAGGTGCACCAGCGCCCTGTCCGCGCCCTCTTCGAGCGCCCGGTTGAGCTGGTATGAGCTGTCGGCCAGCTGGCCCTCCATGCCGAGCATGAAGCCGCGGGCGATGCGGGTCCCGGCCGTTGTCTGGCCGGACTCCTCGATGCGCCGCACGTGGTATTTGGCGTCGGTTTCGCGCTTGGTCAGCAGGTAGGAGATGGCCAGCCCGGCGCGCGCGTCGGCGTCCTCGGGCCTGGTTTGCAGGGCGGACTCGAAATAGCGCTGGGCGTCGCTGATGCCGTGCCGGGCGAGCATGGCGAAGTAGGGCGCGTTGGCCGTGGTGTTGGCCTTGGCCGCGGCCTTGGGCGGCGCGGCCTGGGGGGCCTGGGGAGCCGGGGCCTGCTGGGGCCGCGAGCCCATGGCGTACAGCTTGGCCTCGGCCAGCCTCTGGCGTTCGGCCTCCAGGCGCTCCTTTTCGGCCCGCAGGGCCTTGAGCTGCTCGATCTGCACCTTCTCCTTCTTCAGGCGTTCGGACTCCTCGGCCATGCGCCTCTTCTCGGCCTTGATGTCCACGGCGGGGAGCGCAGGCTCGGGCTTGGGGCTGAGCGCAGCCGGGGTCGGGGCCGCGGCAGGGCTCTGGGCGGCCGGGGCCTGATCGGACAGGGCCTGATCGGCCCTCTGCCCGTCGTCGGTGAGGTAGAAATAGCCGGTGAGTGAGCTGGACTCCCAGGGCACCTGCTTCTTGCCGGTCTCGGCCACCACGCCCATGCGCACGCGCATGAACACGTCGGTGATGGGCAGGCCCGGGGTGCGCATGCTCTTCAGCAGGTGCTTGGTGTAGATGCCGTTGTCGCCGGTGCCGTCGCTGGCAACCGAGCCCGGGGCCGTGGCATAGGCGATGATGGAGCCCGTGGGCGCGCGCATCTCGGCCAGGCCGCGGTCGGCGCTCCGGAAGCCCCGGCTGAAAGGGTTGTTGCGGCAGGCATCGAGGATGACGATGTTCAGCGTGTTGCCCGCGTCCTCCATCTTGCCGAGCACTCTTCCTGCGTCCACGCACTCGAAGCGCACGTCGGACTCGCTGACGATCTTGGCGTCCACGGGCACGAGGTAGTTGTTGCCGCCCACCTGCACGCCGTGCCCGGCGAAATAGAACAGGCCCACCCCGCCGCGGCGCAAAGACTGTCCAAACTCGCGCACGGCCTCCTCCATGTCCTTCAGGCCCGAGTCGACCTTGAGGGTCACGTTGAAGCCAAGGGATTTCAGCAGGGCGGCCATGTCGCGCGCGTCCTTGACCGGGTTCTTCAGCGGCGCGGTCTTGTAGGCGGAGTTCCCGATGACGAGCGCGTAGCGCTCCTCGGCCCCGGCGGGCGCGGCCTGGGCCGGGGCGCAGGGCGCGAGGCCCCACAGCAAGAGCAGGGGCAGGGCCAGGGCGAATCGGGCTATGGCGCTGCGCATGGTGGTGTTCTCCGTGGAGGGTTTAGGCCTATAGTTACCCCAGGCGGGAAAGAATGCAAGAGCCTTGCGGAAATCGGGCTCAGGGTTGCGGGGCGGACTGGCGCACGAGCTGGCCGTCGGAGAAGTTGGATTTCTTGCCCTTGAAGTCCAGCTTGAGAATCGGGAGGGTGTCCAGGCTGCCGGATACGTCGCAGGTGAAGGTGTACACCCAGGTGGAGATAAAGATCTGTCGGCGCGACGTGAAGGTCAGCTTCCGGCCCTCCAGGCGCAGGCCCTCCAGCGGGGTCTGCTCCAAGGAGCCCCGCGCGGCATAGGTCCCGGAGAGCTGGCCGCCTGAGCGTGTGAAGGTGAAGGTGCCTTTCTCGGTGACCCCATCCTTGACCATCCAGGCATAGGTGCCTACCAGCCGCCCCGGCAGGTCCAGCTTGCCCGCCAGGACCCTGGCGTATTCCCCGCGCTCGGCCTCGGGCACCTGGGCCGAGTAGTCGGCCATGAGCTTCAGACCGCGCTCCAGGTCGCCCGCGCGCTCGGCCGCCGTGGCCAGGCAGAGATAGACCAGGGCCCTGTCCGCGCCGTCCTCAAGCGCCCGGTTCATCTGGTACTGGCTGTCCTGGCTGCCAGCCAGGCCGAGCAGCAGCCCCTTGGCCACGCGCACTGCCGCGCTCTGCGCGCCGGATTCCTCCAGGCGCTGGAGCTGGTACCGGGCGTCCTCGCCGCGGCCGGCAAAGACCTGGGCAATGGCCAGCCCGGCCCGGGCGTCGTTGTCCTCGGGCCGGGCCTGGACCGCGCGCTCGAAATAGGTCCGGGCGTCGGGCAGCCCGGCGCGGGCCAGCTGCGCCAGCTGCGCTGCGTGGGCACCGGCCTGCGGAACTGCTGCCGGAGCCGCTGCCGGGGCCTGCTTGGGCCTGCTGCCCAGGGCGTACACCTTGGCCTGCTCCAGCTTCTGGCGCTCGGTCTCCAGGCGGTCGCGCTCGGCTTGCAGGGACTGGACCTCGGCCAGCTCCTGCTTCTCGCGCTTGAGCCGCTGGGCCTCCTCGGCTAGGCGCCTTTTTTCGGCCTTGATGTCGAGAGCGGGCAGCGCTGGCGCTGGCGCGGGCTTGATCGCCACTGGAGCCGGGGTCGGGGCCGAAGCAGGCGCAACGGCAGAGAACGGTGCCGTGGCAGCGGCGACGGGCGCTGTGCCCTGCGGGCCGCCGGTGAGGTAGAAATATCCGGTGAGCGAGCTGGACTCCCAGGGCACCTGCTTCTTGGCCGTGTCGGCCACCACGCCCATGCGCACGCGCATGAACACGTCGGTGATGGAGAGCCCCGGGGTGCGCATGGTCTCAAGCAGATGCCGGGTGTACACGCCGTTCTTGCCCACTCCGTCGCTGGCAACCGAGCCCGGGGCCGTGGCATAGGCGATGATGGAGCCCGTGGGCGCGTCCATCTTGGCCAGCCCAGCCTCGGCGCTGCGGAAGCTGCGGGCAAAGGGGTTGTTGCGGCAGGCGTCGAGGATGACGATGTTCAGCGCGTTGCCCGCGTCCTCCATCTTGCCCAGCACCAGCCCGGCGTTCAGGCTGCCGAACTTCACGTCGCTCTCGGTCTGGATCACCGCGTCCACGGGCACGAGGTAGTTCTCGCCGCCGACCTGGATGCCGTGCCCGGCGTAGTAGAACAGGCCCACCCCGCCCTGGCGCAGGGAGAGGCCGAACTCGCGCACCGCGGCTTCCATCTGCTTGTGCGTGGCGTCGGGGAGCAGGGTGACCTCAAAGCCCAGGGCCTTGAGGCTGGCCGCGATGTCCCGGGCGTCGTTGACGGGATTCTTGAGGGGCGCGGCCTTGTAGGCGCTGTTGCCGATGACCAGGGCCACGCGGCGCTCGGCCTGCGCAACGGCCGGGGCGCAGAGCATCAGGCCCCAGAGCAGAAGCAGGGGCAGGGCGGATTTTGCGATGGCGCTGCGCATGGCGGTCATCTCCATGGACGGTTTAGGCTCATCGTCACCTCAGCCCGTAACGAAGGCAAGACTCTTGCGCCGCGCCGGTCAGAGTTGCGGGGCGGACTGGCGCACGAGCTTACTGTTCGACCAACGTGTCATCTCCGTGTAGGAGCCCATGCGCATCACCTCGGCCTTGACCACGGCGATGATGTCAGAATCCTTGGTCAATGCACAGGTGAACCTGTACTGCTCGCCGATGAAGAGCAGGTACTTTGCAATGAACACGAAGCTCATGGTGGTGCCGCGGACCTCCACCTCGCTCAAGGCTGAGGTCATCGTGGTGGCTTGGTGGATCATGGTGCCGGAGCCTGAGAGGGTGCCGTTGTCGGCGGTCAAGGTCAACGTCATGCTCGCCTCATGCCCCCACTGTCCCTTGGCCGCCGTCCAGGTGAAGGTCCCGGTCATGGCCGAGAGAGGGTCGGTCCGTTTCGCCAGGCCCCTGGCGTATTCACTGCGCTCGGGCTCAGGCACCAGGGCGGCATAGTCGGCCATGAGCCGCTGGCCTTTGTCGTACTCGGACTTCCTGACCGCGGCTATTGTTTGGCACAGCAGCACCAGCGCGCGGTCCGCGCCGTCCTCCTGGGCGCGGTTGAGTTGATACCCCGCCTCCTGGCTGCCTTCCAGGCCGAGCAGAAGACCCTTGGCCACGCGCACTGCCGCGCTCTGCGCGCCGGATTCCTCCAGGCGCTGGAGCTGGTACCGGGCGTCCTCGCCGCGGCCGGCAAAGACCTGGGC
>JANXYI010000162.1 GCA_025350085.1 Deltaproteobacteria bacterium | reverse complement strand
ATCACCGGCAGGTCCCGGAGTATGGGGTCTTCCTTGATGCGCTTGGTCAGGTTGTGGCCGTCCATGACCGGCATCTCGATGTCCGAGATGACCACCTGGACGTAGTCGGTCACGGGCCGGTTCTCGGTCTCGGCGATCTTCTTGATCTGCAGCAGGCGCTCCCAGCACTCGCCGCCGTTGGTGGTCTTCTCCACCAGGAAGCTGGCCCGGTGCAGCAGGTCGCCGATCATCTCGCGGATGAGGGTGGAGTCGTCGGCGATGAGCGCCCGGTACTGGGTGTCGGCCTCCCAGGTCACGTTCTCGTCGAAGCGCAGGCCCAGTTCGGGGTTGAGCTCGGCCACGATCTTCTCCAGATCCAGGATGAAGATGATGCGTCCTTCCAGGCGCACCACGCCGGTGATGGAGTTCGAGGCCAGCGAGGACATGTACTTGTTCGGCGCCTCCACCTCCTCCCAGCTGATGCGGTGGATGCGCGTGACGCCGGAGACCAGAAAGGCCGTGGTCACGTTGTTGAACTCGCAGACGATGACCTTGGGCGGCTCCTTGTCCCCGTGGTCCTTCTTGAGCCACTGGGCCAGGTCCACCAGGGGGATGATCTGGTTGCGCAGGTTGAAGGCGCCGAGCACCGAGGGGTGCGAGACCTGGGGCATCTCCGTGATCTTGGGCATCCGGATGATCTCCAGGACCTTGGCCACGTTGACCCCGTAGTAGCCCTTGTAGGACTCCCCGCCGTCGGCCTGGGGTTCCTCCAGGTAGAACTCCACGATTTCCAGTTCGTTGGTTCCGGCCTCGAGGAGGATATTGGTCACATTCGTGCTCATTGGCGGCTCCGTGTTCCGGCGGTTCGGTGCGAGGCCCTGCGGTGTGTCAGAACGCTCGCAGATGGGCTTCGATCTCGTCAATAATGCTTTTCGGCGTGGAAGCGCCAGCAGTTAAGCCCACTCGATCATATTTCGCTACGTCAATGCAGTCCAGGTCGTCAACGGTCTCCACGAGAATGGTCGGCGTGCCCTTGGCCTCGATGACCTGGGCCAGGCGCCGCGTGTTGCCGCTGGCGCGGCCCCCGGCCACCACCACGCAGTCGGCCCGGGTCGCCAGGCGGATGGCCTCGTCCTGGCGCAGGCGCGTGGCGTCGCAGATGGTCTCAAGGGCCACCACCTCCTCGAGCAGGCGCGCGGCCAGCTCGGCGCGGATCTGCTCGAAACCCTGGCGGTCCTGGGTGGTCTGGGCGGCCAGAAAATAGCGCACACCGGCAGCGGGCGCGAAGGCGGCCAGCTCGGCCGGGGTCTCGAAGACAAAGGCCCCTGGCCCGGCGTAGCTCAAGAGCCCGCGCACCTCGGGGTGGTCGTCCTCGCCGAAGAGCAAGAGCCTGCGCCCGGCCTCGGCCTGCTCGCCGATGAGCAGCTGGGCGCGCTTGACCTTGGGGCAGGTGGCGTCCACCACCTCCACCCCGCGCTGGGAAAGTTCCTGTTCCTCGCCCGCGGGGATGCCGTGGGCCCGGATGACCACGCGCGAGCCCGCGGGCACCTCGGCTATGCTCCGGGCCAGGCCCACGCCGCGCCGGGCGTAGCCCTCCAGCACCTGCGGGTTGTGGATGATGGGGCCGAGCATGTATGTGGGGCGGCCGTCGGCCCTGGCCAGCAGGTCGTCGAGCTTTTTGAGCGCCAGGCCCACGCCCATGCAGAAGCCCGCCAGGCGGGCGCGGATCACTTCCATTGTGCGCGTATCTCCTGGGCGCGCGGGACACAATCCGGAAGGCTGGCGCGCCGTTTTACTATAATGGCCCAGGCCGGGCCGGGAGTCAACAACCCGCCAGGGTACGAGGCCGGGCAGGGGAGCAGGGCAGGGGCTTCAGGCCCGGTTGCCGCCGCGCCCGCATCACTCCGGCGGGTCTGCCGGGCCCTCCGGGGGTGCGCAGTCCGCATCCGGCAGGATGGCCCGGCTGGAAAAGTGCACATGGTCCGCCAGGCTCAGGGGCGAGGAGCTGCCGCAAAGCTCGGCTATGCGCCCGGCCGTGGCCTCAAGCTCCTCCCAGCTCTCGCAGGTGATCAGGGCCTGGCGCAAGGCCCGGATGCCCGAGAAGCCCTTGGCGTAGCGCGGCAGAAACGACCGCAGGGCCCTGAGTGCGCGGGGTGTGCCGTCCAGCTCCCGGGCCAGGCGGATGTGCAGGCCGGTGGTCTGGGCCAGGGATTCGGCCGTGCGCGGCGCGCTCTCGCGCCCGGCCAGCAGGTCGCGCAGGCGCTGGAAGATGAGCGGGTCGGTGAGCGCGCCCCGGGCGAACATGACCCCGGCGCAACCCGTCTCGTTCAGGCAGCGGGCCGCGGCCTCGGCCGTGAACAGGTCGCCGCTGGCGATGACCGGGATGGGGACCGCGCGCACGAGCTCAGTGATGCTGCCCCAGCGGGCCGCGCCGCCGAAAAGCTGTTTGGCCGTGCGCGGGTGGAGTGTCAGCCAGCCAGCGCCGAGCTCGGCCAGGCGCTGGCCCAGCTCGATGAAGTTCTCCTCGCCCGGCTGGAAGCCCAGGCGCATTTTGACGCCCACGCGGCCTGGTCCGGCTGCGCGCAGCATGACCTCCACGATCTTGAGCAGCTGCTCCGGCCGGGCCATGAGCGCCGAGCCCGAGCCGCTCTTGTTGACCTTGCGCACCGAGCACCCGGCGTTCAGGTCGAAATGCGTGAACCCGCGTTCCAGGAGCTGCGGCATGGCGCGCTCGAAGATCGAAGGCTCTGCGCCGAAGAGCTGGACCACCAGGGGTGTGTCGGCCTCGGCGGTGGCGAGCAGGCGCGTGGTGCCGTGGCCGCCGTAGACCAGGCCCTTGACGCTGACCATCTCCGTCACCGCGCAGGCCGCGCCGTGGGCGCGGCAGAGCATGCGGAAGGAGAGGTCCGAGTATCCGGCCAGGGGGGCCAGCCAGGGGGCGTCGGGGGCAAAGGGCAGCGTGTGCATGGCAGTCGGAGATAGGGCTTCCGGGCGCGGCAGTCAAAGGAATATTGGGGGGAGATTCGGGGAACATGCGCGCAGAGGGCAGAAAATATGCCGGCAGGGCGGAAAACCTGTTGACAAGCAGGGCCGATTCAAAATAGATGATTCGCCCTTGGAAACGAGGGGATTGCGGGTGTCCGCGGCGCCGCTGGCGTGCCATCCGGGGACGAAAAAGCTTGCAATCCGTGGGCAGGGCGTGTATGCGTCTTCGTTCGCGCTGGCGTAGCTCAATGGCAGAGCAGCTGATTTGTAATCAGCAGGTTGCGGGTTCAAGTCCCATCGCCAGCTCCAGATTAGAAGTGATTGGTGGGGTTCCCGAGTGGCCAAAGGGAACAGACTGTAAATCTGTCGTCGTACGACTTCGGAGGTTCGAATCCTCCTCCCTCCACCA
>JANXYI010000126.1 GCA_025350085.1 Deltaproteobacteria bacterium | reverse complement strand
TCCAACAAGGACGAGAACGAAGGCACCATCCACCTCTCGCGCGACAAGGCCAAGCGCATGCAGCTGTTCGACCGCCTGGAGGATTCCCAGGAGAAGAACGGCACAGTCACCGGACGCATCGTCCGCCGCATCAAGGGCGGCTACACCGTCGATCTCGGCGGAGTCGAGGCCTTCCTGCCCGGCTCCCACGTGGATCTGCGGCCCGTACCCGACATGGACGCCCTGGTCGGACAGGACTTCGACTTCAAGATTCTGAAGATCAACCGCCGCCGCAGCAACGTCATCGTTTCCCGCCGCGTACTCCTCGAGGAGCAGCGCAGCGAGCAGCGCGGCGCCCTGCTCGAGACCCTCATCGAGGGTCAGGTGGTCAAGGGCAAGGTCAAGAACATCACCGAATACGGCGTGTTCATCGACCTGGGCGGCCTCGACGGCCTGCTGCACATCACCGACATGAGCTGGAAGCGCATCCGTCACCCCAAGGAGATGGTTGCCCTGGGCGACGAGCTGGACCTCAAGGTCCTGCACTTCGACCGCGAGGGCCAGAAGGTTTCCCTCGGCCTCAAGCAGCTCGTGAGCGACCCCTGGGAGAACATCGCGGGCAAGTACCCGCAGGCTTCCCGTTTCAAGGGCAAGGTCACCAACCTGGCCGACTACGGCGCCTTTGTGGAGCTTGAGGCCGGCGTCGAGGGCCTGGTGCACATCTCCGAGATGAGCTGGACCCGCAAGCTGCGCCATCCCTCGCAGATGGTGCGCGCCGGGGACGAGGTCGAGGTCATCGTGCTCGGCGTGGACCCGGACAAGAAGCGCATCAGCCTGGGCATGAAGCAGATCAAGCCCAACCCCTGGGACGTGGTGGCCGAGAAGTATCCGGAAGGCACCATCCTTGAGGGCGCCATCAAGAACATCACCGAGTTCGGCGTGTTCATCGGCATCGAGGAGGGCATCGACGGCCTGATCCATGTCTCCGACATCAGCTGGACCAAGAAGATCCGCCACCCGAGCGAGGTCTTCAAGATCGGCGACACCGTGCAGGCCAAGGTGCTCACCGTCGACAAGGAGAACGAGAAGTTCACGCTGGGCATCAAGCAGCTCTCCGAAGACCCGTGGCTGAAGGTGCCGGGCAAGTACCCCGTGGGCACCATCATCACCGGCCTGGTGACCAACATCACCGACTTCGGCCTCTTCGTCGAGGTTGAGGAAGGCATCGAAGGGCTCGTCCACGTCTCCGAGATCAGCCGCAAAAAGATTAAGAGCCCGTCCGAGCTGTTCAAGGAAGGGGTCAACATCGAGGCCAAGGTCATCCACGTGAGCGCCGACGAGCGCCGCCTGGGCCTGTCCATCAAGCAGATCAAGGAAGAAGAGGAGCGCAAGAAGCCCAAGGAGTTCCGCACCTCCGGTCCGGAGACCGGCAGCAACCTTGGTGATCTCCTCCGCGCCAAGATCGAGGACGCCGCCAGTGGCGAGGAATCCGGAAACTAAGTCCGGATTCTCCGAACAGCACCCGCTGCTGTTCGGTATTGTGCTTATTATAGTGGCCGTGGCCCTCTTTACGGGGGCCATGGCCTTTTTTCGTACCCTTGGCAGCAAGGGCCCGCGGCCGCTCTCCGGCGACAAGATCGGGCTCTGCAAGATCGAGGGCATGATCACCGACGCCCGGGAGGTCACGGACTTCCTGCGCGAACTGAAAGACGACGACTCGGTCAAGGGCGTGGTGCTCCGCATCGATAGCCCGGGCGGAGCCGTGGCTCCGTCCCAGGAGCTCTACCAGGCCGTGCGAGCCCTGGCCGCGGTCAAACCCGTGGTCGTCAGCATGGGCACGGCCGCAGCCTCCGGCGGCTACTACGCCGCGGCCCCGGCCACGCTCATCGTGGCCAACTCCGGCTCCATCACCGGCTCAATCGGCGTGCGCGCCGAATACGTGAATCTGCAGGGGCTCATGGACAAGCTGGGCCTCAAGAGCGACATGCTCGCCAGCGGCAAGCTGAAGGCCGCAGGCTCGCCCACCCAGCCGCTGACCCCGGAACAGCGCGCCTACCTCATGGCGCTGATCATGGACCTGCACCAGCAGTTCGTGGCCGACGTGGCCGAGGGCCGCAAGATGCCCGTGCCGGCCGTGGAAAAACTGGCCGACGGCCGCGCACTCACCGGCAAACAGGCCCTGGCCGCCGGGCTGGTGGACAAGCTGGGCGGTCTGGAAACAGCCACCGCCACCCTGCGTGAAATGGTCAAGCTCTCGGACAAGGTCCCGATCCTCGAAGGCCCGGAAAAGAAGCTGCCTTTCCTGCCGCGGCTGCTCGGCGCCACCCTGCAGGCCTTGACCGAATCCCTGGGCCAGGCCTCCCTGCACCCCGGCAGCTCGGACCTGATCCTGCAATACAGACAATAAATAGCCTCCGGCGGCCAAGGGGCCTGAGGCCCCTTGGAACCCCCATTTGCGCGAAGGGCTCCGTCCGGCGTCTTCGCCGGACGGAGCCCT
>JANXYI010000077.1 GCA_025350085.1 Deltaproteobacteria bacterium | reverse complement strand
TGCTGACCCTGCACGACGAGACCCTGGACGCCTCCGCGGCCGAGGCGCTTTCCCTGCCGCCGGGCCGGTTCCTGCGCCTGTGCATCAGCGACACCGGGCCGGGCATCCCGCCGGAGATCCTGGACAAGATCTTCGACCCCTTCTTCACCACCAAGGGCAAGGCCGAGGGCACGGGCCTGGGCCTGGCCGTGGTCCACGGCATCATCAAGGCCCACAACGGCGCCGTGGTGGTGTCGAGCATCCCCTGGGAACGCACCAGCTTCGAGATCTACCTGCCGCTGCTCGAGCGCGCCGACGCCGCCAGCGTGGGCCAGCCCGAGCAGGTGCGCCGGGGCCAGGGCCGCATCCTCTTCGTGGAGGACGACCAGGACCAGTTGGCCACCATCCCGCGCGTGCTCGGGCGGCTGGGCTACCAGGTGGCGGCCTGCTCCTCCGCGGCCGAGGGCCTGCGGGCCGTGGGCGACGCGCCGGGCAGCTTCGACCTGGTGCTGACGGACTTCGACATGCCCGGGGTCAACGGGGTGGAGTTCGCTCGGCGGCTGATGACGGAGTACCCAGGCCTGCCCGTGGTCATGATCTCCGGGCGGCTGCACGCAGGCGAGATGCCGCCGGACCTGCCGCCGAACATCCTGCGCGTGCTGGCCAAGCCGTACAGTCAGGCCGCCTTGTCCATGGTCCTGCGGGAGATTCTGGGCGCGGGCTAAGGCAGGCCTATCTGGCAGGCAGGCCCGGGGTCATCTGGCAGGCAGACCGATGCGGTCGCCTCGCCACTCGCCGTCGCTGCCCACGGACCAGATGACGTAGAGCGGAGTGGCCAGCATGCGTGTGCGGTTCACCGGCCCGTAGCTGCGCGAGTCGAAGCTGGCGTGGCGGTTGTCGCCCAGGACGTAGTACTCGTCCGGCGCCAGGCGCGCGGGCGGCATGTCCAGGCTCTGGGCGTCCTTGCTGCGGGAGGCATAGTAGCCCTCCTCGATGGGGTCGCCGTTGACGTAGACCAGCCCATCCTCCACCTCCACCACCTCGCCCGGCAGGCCCACCACGCGCTTGACCAAGGTCAGCGGCTGCTTGCCAGGGTACTCAAAGACCACGAGCTGGCCGCGGCGGATGATGTCGCGCGGGCGCAGGGCCTTGCAGCGCAGGCGGTCGCCGGTGCGCAGGGTCGGGCGCATGGAGGTCTGGGCCACGGTGTAGATGGGGAAGAACTGGCGCTCGGCCACGCCAGCCAGGAGCGAGACCGTGGCCAGGGCCACCACAAGGCCCAGGTAGACAGGCAGGCTGTTCCCCGGGCCGGGGCGGTAGTCATGCAGGGCCTTGGCCGCGCAGAGGGCCTCCCAGGCGGCGTAGCAGGAGAACAGGACATAGCCGGCCAGGGACACGGCCCACCAGTTGAAGGTCTCGGCCGCGCCGATGCCCAAAAGCTGCCAGGCGCAGCCAAGGCCAAGCAGGATCAGGCCCCGGCGGCTCCGGCCGTTGTACGCTTGGCCCAGGCCCGGCACCAGGAAGGACAACAGCCCGGCCAGCCACGGCTTGCGGGGTCTGATCCCGGCAGGGTCGCCGGGCGCTGGTGTGGACGGCAGGTTCAAATGCATGGGTGCTCTCTTGCGTCTCGGCGTGCCGACAGCAGACATTACATCGCCCCCAGGCTGAAAACAAGCGCCCGGCCCCGGCCGCACCGCCAGCCCAAAACCGGACCAAAACCCCAAACCAAAACCCCAGACCAAAACCATTGACAGGCCCTGGCCTCGCGACGCACACTCGCGCGGCCACGCGGCTTCGGCATCGAGAGCGAACCTGAGCGCGCGGCAGAGGCAGGGACATCCATGCGTACGCTCGGCATCGACTTCGGCACCAAACGCGTGGGTCTGGCCATCACCGACCCGGAAGGCCGCATGGCCTTTGCCCGGCAAAGCATCGCCCGCACCACGCGCGACAGCCTGTTCGCGGAACTCGTAGGGCTCATCGAGGCCGAGGGCGTGGGGGCAGTTGTGGTGGGCCTGCCCCTGACCATGGACGGCGGCGACTCCCTGACCACCCGCCAGGCGCGCAACTTCGCCGAGAGCCTGGCCAGGCGCGTCAGCTGTCCCATACATCTCGTGGACGAACGCCTGAGTTCCGCTGCAGCGGAAGAACAGTTGAAGGAGGCCGGTCTGTGCAGCCGGAAGAGGAAAGACAAGCTGGACAGCCAGGCAGCGGTCCAGATCCTGGAAGCCTGGATCAGCCAAAATCCCGCCTGAGGCCCCTGCTGTGGACCCTGGCCGGTTTTGTGCTGACCCTGGCCTTGGCGCTGACCGTGGGTACGGTGGTGCTCCTCGGCCCGGCCGAGGTGCCGGGGCGCGAGGTGGTGGTGCTCATCCGCCCGGGCCTCTCCCTGCCCGCCATCGCCACTGAGCTGGAGCGCCAGGGCCTCATCCGCAGCCCCTACGCCTTCCTTTTCCTGGCCAAGCTGCACAGCCGCATGGGCTCGGCCCGCGCGGGCGAATTTCTGCTCAGTTCCGCCTGGCCCGTGCAGGAGATCCTGCGCGTGCTGACCACCACGGGCGGCATCCAGCACCGCGTCCAGGTGCGCGAGGGCCTGCCCTGGTGGACCGCGGCCCGGCTCTTCGAGGCCGAGGGCCTGGCCAGCCGCGAGTCCTTTGCCCAGGCCATGAGCAACGCCACGCTACTCGAAAAGTACGGCATCCCCGGGACCTCGGCCGAGGGCTTTCTCTTCCCCCAGACCTACCTGCTGCCGCACAGCTTCGACGACGGCGGCATTGAGGCCGTGGAGGCCATGCTGCGGGAGTTCGAGCGCCAGGCGCACAAGCTCTGGCCCCAGGGCCTGCCCCCGGCCGATGAGCTCAGGCGCATCGTCATCCTGGCCTCCCTGGTGGAGCGCGAGACCGGCGAGGCCTCCGAACGCGCGCGCATTGCCGGGGTCTTCGTGAACCGGCTGAGGCTCGGCATGCGCCTGCAGTGCGACCCGACAACCATCTACGGCCTGGGCGAGGCCTTTGACGGCAACCTGCACCGCGCCCAGCTGCTGGACGCGGGCAACCCGTACAACACCTATGCCCGCGCAGGCCTGCCGCCCGGCCCCATCTGCTCACCCGGCCTGGAGTCGCTTAAGGCCGCGGCCAGCCCCGAGGCGAACAGCTACGTGTACTTCGTGGCCAGGGGCGACGGCTCCCACGAGTTCAGCCGCACGCTCGACGAGCACAACCGCGCCGTGACGCGCTTTCAGCGCCACCGCGACCCAGCCAGCTACAGGTCGACCCGGCGCTGAGGCGGCTCGCGATATTCTTGAAGCGCCCCCCATTTCTGTCCTTGCCCAAAGCCGGGAAATGTTAGATGGGGTGGCTTGCGGCACAGCAACAGCCGCGCACCGCGCACATTACGGGACAGTGAATGTCTGGAGGATACGCATGAAGAGCATCTACAAAAAGAAGCTGGAAAAAGCCGCTATCTTGATCCGCGAGGTGTTCGACGACCTGGAGGCCGAGGACTCCGGGGATTTCGACGCCTACGGGACCAAGCTGGACGACCTGGCCGGAGAGCTGGAGGACGTCCTCATGGATGTGGAAGACAAGAGCGGTGCGGCCACAGACGACGACGAGGAGTATGATCCGGAGTAACGCGCCAGGGCCGCCAGGCCCCCAAGGACCAAACGCCGCAATATCCGCCCTTCCTTGACAGCGCAGGATTGCCTGGGGCATATATATGTCAATCTCGACATACCCCGGAGGCCCGCGCATGGCTGAGCATACGGACGAGCGTCCAAACGACCGCAACGTCTACCTGTCCACCATCCCGCCGCACACGGCCGTGATCCTGGCCAAAAACGCCCTGGACCGCCAGACGCTCATCCGCGAGGAGCGCGTCCCGGCCCACGAATCCTGCGGCCGCGTGACCTCGGGCCCCATCTTCGCGCGCTGCTCCTCGCCCACCTTCCACGCCGCAGCCATGGACGGCATCGCCGTTGCCTCGGCCAACACCTTTGCCGCGCGCGAGGGCAGCCCGGTGACGCTGACCAGGGGCGCGGGCTTCGTGCCCGTGAACACCGGCCACAGCCTGCCTGACGGCATGGACGCCGTGGTCATGATCGAGCACGTGGAGCAGGTGGACGCAAGCACCGTGCGCATCGAGGCCCCGGCCTTCCCCTGGCAGCACGTGCGCCGCATCGGCGAGGACATCGTGGCCACGGAGCTATTGCTGCCGCAGAACCACACCCTCTCGGCCTATGACGTGGGCGCGCTCCTGGCCGCGGGCATCTTCGAGGTGCCGGTCTGGGAGCGCGTGCGCCTGACCTTCATCCCCACGGGCGACGAGGTGCTCAATTTCCTGGATGCGCCCACCCCCGGTCCCGGGCAGGTCATCGAGTCCAACTCCCAGGTCTTCCGGGCCATCGCCACCGGCTGGGGCGCCGCAGCCTCCTGGACCGCGCCCGTGCCCGACCGGCCCGAGGCCCTGCAGGCTGCCGTGGCCCAGGCCCTGGCCGCTGGCGCGCACGTGGTGGTGGTGGGCGCAGGCTCCTCGGCCGGGAGCAAGGACTTCACCCGCAGCACCTTCGACGCCTTTGGCCAGGTGCTGTGCCACGGCATCGCGGTCATGCCGGGCAAGCCGACTGTGCTCGGCGTCACGACTGGCAAATTGGGGGGCAAGCCGGGGGGCGACTTCCCCGGCCGGCTCCTGGTGGGCGCGCCGGGCTATCCGGTGAGCGCCGTGGTCTGCCTGGAGGACGTGCTGGAGCCCATCGTGCGCTGGCTGGTGCGCCAGGAGCCGCCGGGCCGCCAGAAGATCCGTGCGCGGCTGGCGCGCAAGACCCCGTCGCGTCCGGGCATGGAGGAGATCGTGCGCCTGGCCGTGGGCCGCGTGGGTGAAGGCTTCGTGGCCGCGCCGCTCGCCCGCGGGGCCGGGCTCATCACCAGCCTGACCCGGGCCCAGGCCGTCACGCGCATCCCGGCCCAGAGCGAGGGCCTGGAGCAGGACGCGGGCATCGAGGCCGAGCTGCTGGTGCCGCTGGCCGGACTGGACAAGGTCCTGGTGCACATCGGCAGCCACGACAACATCCTGGACCTGCTTGCCAACGAGCTCATGGGCCTGGCCGAGCCCCTGCGCCTGGTATCCAGCCACGTGGGCAGCATGGGCGGCTTGACCGCGCTCAAGAACGGCTCCGCGCTCTTCGCGGGCTGCCACCTCTTTGACCCCGAGACCAAGGACTTCAACTTCCCGTTTTTGAACAAGCACCTGCCGGGCCTGGACCTCGCGGTCATCAACCTGGCCATCCGCCACCAGGGGCTCATCGTGGCCCAGGGCAACCCCAAGCACATCCGGGGCGTGGCCGACCTGGCGCGGCCAGACGTCTCCTTCATCAACCGCCAGCGCGGGGCCGGTACGCGCATATTGCTGGACCACCACCTGGATGTGGCGGGCATCGCACCCGCGGCCGTGCGCGGCTATGACCGCGAGGAATACACGCACATGGCCGTGGCCGTGAACGTGCTGACCGGCGCTGCCGACTGCGGCCTGGGCATCTTTGCCGCGGCCAAGGCCCTGGGGCTGGACTTCGTGCCCCTGGCCCACGAGCGCTACGACCTGATCCTGCCCACGGAGTTCCTCGCCGACCCGCGCGTCGTCACCCTGCGCAAGGTCATCGCGACCCCGCAGTTCCAGCGGCGCATGGAGGCCCTGGGCGGCTACGAGACGAGCCTCACGGGCCTGGTCATGACCCCGGGCCTGGGCCTGGGGGATTAGCGGAAGCGCCGGACAATTGCGGCAGCACAAAAAGAAAAGCGCCGGACTCCCTGAGCGGTCCGGCGCTTTTTTGCGTCCAACAGAGGTTGGTCTACGGCATCAGCGGCGCAAGCGGCAGGCCCATGGTCTCGGGCAGGCCGAGCATGAGATTGGCACCAGCCACGGCCTGTCCCGAGGCCCCGCGGCAGAGGTTGTCTATCGCTGACAGGATGATCAAGCGGCCGATGCGCTCGTCCACGGCCAGGCCAAGGTCGCAGAACATGGTCCCGCGCACCCAGCGCGTCTCCGGCAGGGTGCCCAGCGGCAGCACGCGCACCAGCGGCTCGTCCTGGTAGCGCGCAACAAACAGCGCGTGCACCTCGGCCAGCGTCATGGGCCTTTTCAGGCGCGTGTAGATGGTGGACAGGATGCCCCGGCTGATGGGCAGGAGATGCGTGTTGAAGGACAGCGCCACGCCCTTGCCAGGAGCGGCCCCGGCCAGCAGGGACACCTCCTGCTCGATCTCCGGGGTGTGGCGGTGTTTGGTCAGGTTGTAGGCCCGGAAGCTGTCGCTGACCTCGCAGAAGAGCGTACCCACCGAGGCCTTGCGGCCCGCGCCGGAAGTCCCGCTCTTGGCGTCGATGACGATGTCGTCAGTAAAGATGAGCCCGGCCTGAAGCGCCGGGGCCAGGCCCAGGATCGCGGAGGTCGGGTAGCAGCCCGGGTTGGCGATGAGCCTCGCCCCGGCCATCTGCGCGCGGTACAGCTCGGGCAGGCCGTACACGGCCTCGGACAAGAGCGCCGGGTGCGTGTGCTCCGTGGCGTACCACTTTTCGTACGTGGCCTTGTCGCGCAGACGGAAATCAGCCGACAGGTCCACGACCTTGACGCCCTTTTCAATCAGCGCGGCCGCGATGTCCTGGGCGGTCTTGTGCGGCACGGCCAGGAACACCAGCTGGCAGGCCGAGGCCAGGTCCGCGGGGTCG
>JANXYI010000060.1 GCA_025350085.1 Deltaproteobacteria bacterium | reverse complement strand
GTCCGTGGCCAGCATGTCGATGGTGCCGTCGGCCAGCGCGTCCAGCAGGGCCTCGATGTCGGCCCTGGTGCGCAGGGGCGGGTTGACCTTGGCATTGCTGCTGTAGCCCGCCACCTCGTCCTCGGTCAGGGTCAGGTAGTGCGGGCAGGTCTCGGCCGTGACGTCGACGCCGCGAGCCTTGGCCGCGCGGATGACCGCCACGCTTTTTTCGCAGGAGATATGCGCCAGATGGATGGGCGCGGCCAGGTATTCGGCCAGGAGCACGTCGCGCGCCGCCTGGATGGCCTCGGCGATGTCCGGCTGGCCGGTGAGGCCCAGGCGGCTGGACACCTCGCCCTCGTTGACGCCTGCGGCCGGGGCCAGCCAGGGGTCCTCGCAGTGGTCGATGACGATGCGGCCCAGGTCCTGGCTGTACTCCACGGCGCGGCGCAGGAGCTCGGTGCTCTCCATGGGGTGGCCGTCGTTGGAAAAGGCCGCGCACCCGGCGTCCTTGAGCTCCGAGAGGGGGGCCAGCTCCTGGCCCTTGAGGCCCTTGGTCAGTGCGCCGATGGGGAACAGGCGCGGACCAAGGGGCCAGCTCTTGCGGGCCTGGTCGAGCATGAACTCCGTGACGCTGGCGTTGTCGTTCACCGGCCTGGTGTTGGCCATGCACATGAGGTTCGCGAACCCGCCGAAGGCCGCGGCCCTGAGGCCCGAGGCGATGTCCTCCTTGTACTCCTGGCCGGGCTCGCGCAGGTGCGTGTGCACGTCGGTCAGGCTCGGCAGCAGGAGCAGCCCCCGGGCGTCGATCTCGTGCGCAGCCTTGACGTCCAGGCTGCCTGCGGGCGCCAGGGCCACGATGCGGCCCTTGGCCACGAGCACGTCGACGAGCTGCCCGCCCTTTTTGGCCTTCCTGCCTTTCAAGGAACCGAGCCAGAGGGCACCGCGCAACGCGAGGTCGAGTTTTTTGACTTGTTGGGGTCTGTTGTTGTTCTCGGGCATGGCGGCCTCCTAGGAGGGGATGCCGCTCTGCGCGGCGTCCGGGGATTTGCGGGTCAGGTAGAGGTAGAGCAGGGCCATGCGCACGGCCACCCCGTTCTCCACCTGCTCCAGGATCAGGCTCTCGGCCGAGTCGGCGAGAGCGGAGTCGATCTCCACGCCGCGGTTGATGGGCCCGGGGTGCAGCACACAGGCGCCCTGCGCGGCCAGGGCCATGTGCCGGGGCGAGAGGCCGAAGGTCCGCGCGTACTCGCGCAGGCCCGGCAACAATCCCGCCTGTTGGCGCTCCAGCTGCAGGCGCAGGCACATGACCGCGTCCACACCCTCGATGGCCTTGGTCAGGTCCGAGAACACCGTCACCGGCCAGGTGTCCAGGCGCGGCGGCAAAAGCGTCCTGGGGCCGCACAGGCGCACCTGCGCGCCGAGCAAGGTCAGCAGGAGCACATTGGAGCGCGCCACGCGGCTGTGGGCGATGTCGCCCAGGATGAGCACGGTCTTGCCCGCGAACTCGCCCTGCCAGCGCCGGGTCAGGGTCAGCGCGTCGAGCAGGGCCTGGGTGGGGTGGGCGTGGCGGCCGTCCCCGGCATTGATGACGCTGCACTCCAGGCGCTCGGCCAGGAACTGCGCGGCCCCGCTCGAGGCGTGGCGGATGACGATGCCGTCCGGGTTCATGGCCTCAAGGGTCAGGGCCGTGTCCTTGAGCGTCTCGCCCTTGGCCAGGCTGGAGCCGCTCTTGGCCAGGGCAAAGGTGTCGGCCGAGAGGCGCTTGCCCGCCATGTCGAAGCTGGTCTTGGTGCGCGTGCTGGGCTCGGCGAAGAAGAGCACCACGCTGCGGCCCTTGAGGGTCGGCACCTTTTTCACGGGTCGGCTGTTGATCTCCCGGAAGTAGGCGGCGGTGGCCAGGATGTGGCGCACCTCGTCCGTCGACAACTGGGAGACGTCGAGCAGGTCCTTGTGTTTCCACTGCATGGCGCTGTCCTTCCTCCCCGGCCGGCCGATCACGGGCCGGGCTGCCCCGCTGTGGCGGGTGGTCTCAAATCCCTAAGAAAAAGCGTCCAGCACGGCCTGCGGCAGCACGGAGAACCGCGCCAGCTGGCCCGGGGCCAGGCTGCCGAGCCTGCCTGCCCCTGGCACAAGCGGGCCGAAAAACCGCGCCGGGTTCACGGTGACCAGCGCCAGGCCCTGGGCCAGGCTCAGGACTCCGGGGTATTGCTCGGCCAGCCAGGCCAGCTCGCCCAGCGGGTCCAGGTCAACGTTGGAGCACAGGCCGTCCGTGCCCAGACAGAGGTTCACGCCTGCGACCAGGAGCTTTCCGAGCGGAGCCTGGCCCACACCGATGAAGGCGTTGCTGCGCGGGCACAGGCACACGCTGGCCCGGCTCGCCTTGATCTGCGCGATGTCCTCGTCCGTCACGGTGACGCAGTGCACGCACAGGGTGCGCTCGTCGAGCAGGCCCAGCGTTGCCGCCAGGGGCACCGGCCGCTGGCCAGGCGCCGCGTAGTCCGTGATGAACCCGCGCTGGCGCATGAGGTCCAGGAAGGGGCTTTTCCCGGTGAGCAGGATGGCGTCCTCGTCCCCGTGCTCGGCCAGGTGCAGGGAAAAGGGCAGGCCGCGCGCGTTGTCCGCGGCCTTGGCCGCGCGCAGGAGCCCAGGACCGGAGCTGTACAGGGCGTGCCCGGCCACGGCGCAGACCCCGCGGCCACTGTCCGACACGTTGTCCGCCACGTCCTGGACCTGGTGCAGCAGCTCCGCCGGGTTGTCCGGAACCGTGTTGCCGATGGCCTCCTGGAAGGAGGTGAAAAAAAGGCCGCTGCCAGCCAGGAGCTCGGCCAGGCGCGGGGCGTTGCGGGTGCTGATGTCGGCCACGAAGGCGCAGCCCCGGCTCTCCAGCCGGGCCAGCTCAGTGCGCACCCGGACCTCGTCCAGGGCGTAGAGTTCATTGGCCAGCAGGCTCTCGACCCAGGGCACAAAGCCCTGGCCGGGCTGGGTGCGGCCCAGCAGATGGCTCATCTCCAGGTGCGTGTGGCTGTTGAAGGTGGCCGGGGCCAGGGTCACCTCGCCCAGGTCGCGCACCGGGCCGGCGTGCTTGCGGCGCAGATCGGCGAAGGAGCCCACGTCCAGGATCAGCTGGTCGTGGACAACGACGGCGGCGTCCTCAAGCTGGGGCCAGCCAGGGGTCATGGGCAGGATGCGGGCCGCGCGGAAAAGCTCGGGCATGGGCCTGACTTGGGGTTGAATGGTTCTGGCCGGGCTTGAGCTTGCCGCTGCCCCGGCCGGGGCACTATAGGGCCGTTTCCCCCGGCCTTGCAAGGCCGGG
>JANXYI010000046.1 GCA_025350085.1 Deltaproteobacteria bacterium | reverse complement strand
TGGCCTGGCTCAAGCAGACCCGGCCCTGCGAGATCAACTGGGCGCCCGTGGGCGACTGGACCAAGGTGGACTGGGCGCAGCTCTCCTGCCTGGCCGGGCCGCAGCGCTTCACCCGCATACCCGAGGCCCTGCTCGGCCTCTGGGACAAGGCCTTTGCCGGGCGCATCCGTTTTGCGGAGGCCAGAGACCACTTCGACTACCTCTACGACGCCAGCGAGCTGGTGGAGCTCAAGGGCAACAAGTTCCACAAGAAAAAGAACCTGCTCAACCAGTTCGAGAAGTCCAACATGTTCGAATACACGCCCATGCAGGCCGACTGCGTGGAAGAGGTGCTGGACATGCAGGCCGAGTGGCACGGCTGGCAGGAGCACGCCTCCGAGGCCCTGGTGGCCGAGAACAACGCCATCTCTCTCGTGCTCAAGGACTTCGACCGGCTGCAAAGCCTGCTCGGCGGCACCATCCGCATCGCGGGCAAGGTGGTGGCCTACACCGTGGGCGAACTCCTGAGCCCGGACACCCTGGTCATCCACTTCGAAAAGGGCGACACGCGCTTCAAGGGCATCTATCAGGCCATCAACAAGCACTTCCTGGCCTCCCAGGAGGACCGCTTCACCTTCGTCAACCGCGAACAGGACCTGGGCGACGAGGGCCTGCGCAAGGCCAAGCTGTCTTACAACCCCATCGGGTTCATGAAGAAATATGATGTCGAGCTGCTCTAGCCCGGACCAAAGGCGAAGAGGGGAGAATATCCCTCCGGGGGCCAAAGGGCCTGAGGCCCTTTGGAATCCCCATGGGAAGAGTAGCTCTCCGAGCGCCCAAAGGTTCGGATTGGGTCAGGCTCACCTGACCCAATCCGAACCTTTGGGCGCTCGGCATGGGGGGTCCGGGGGACAACGTCCCCCGGCCGCCGGAGGCTGTATTTCTTACTCCAACTTCCTGCCATGACCACGCGCCCACGCCTGGTGGTCCTGGGCCTGGACGGCCTGCCTCTGAAGCTCGCCCGTGCGCTCTCCCCGCATTTGCCGAACCTGGCGCGGCTGACGGCCCGGGCCCGGAGCATCGAGGCCGAGCTGCCGGAGCTCTCGCCCGTGAACTGGACAAGCTTCTTCACAGCCGAGGGTCCGGGCGAACACGGGATCTACGGGTTCACGGTGCTGGACCCGGTGAGCTACGCCTTGCGCATCGCCAATTTCCGCGACGTACGCTGCCCGACGATTTTTGAGCGCCTGGGCGGGCGCGGGCTGGTGTCGCGGGTGCTGAACCTGCCGAACATGGCCCCGGCCGCGCCCTTGCGCGGCATGCTCGTGTCCGGGTTCGTGGCCGACAGTTTGGAGTCTGCGGTGTACCCGCCCTTTCTCCTCGGCCCGCTCAAGGCCGCGAACTACCGCGTGGAGCCGGACACCACGCGCGGGGCAGCCGAGCCCGAATACCTGCTGGGCCAGCTGCGCCAGTCGCTTATGGCGCGCCGGGCCGCGCTCGATCTGCTCTGGCCGGACCTGGGCTGGGATCTCTTTGTCTGCGTGCTCACCGAGACCGACCGCTTGTTCCATTTCCTGTTCCCGGCTGTGGAGCGGCCAGAGCATCCGCTGCACGCGGCCTGCCTGGTTTTCCTGGCCGAGTGGGACCTGCTTTTGGGCGAGGTGCTGGAGCGCTATGATGCCCTGCCCGAGCCCAAGCGGCTCATTGCGCTGGCCGACCACGGCTTCTGCGCCCTCACGCAGGAGGTGGATGTGAACCGGGTGCTGAAGGAGACCGGATTCTTGCGTCTTTCGCGCCCGGCGCACGACGAATGGGACGCGGGCGTCATTGCCGGGGACAGCCGCGCCCTGGCCCTGGACCCGGGCCGGGTCTATCTGCATAGACGGGAGGGCTCCGCGCTGCACCGGAGAAACCGTTTCGCGCACGGCTGCGTGGCCGAGGCCGAGGCCCCGGCCTTGCTGCGCGAGCTGCGGGAGCTGCTCCTGGGGTTGACCTTCGAGGGCCGCCGGGTCATGAACAGGGTGCTTGACGGCTCGGAGCTCTATGGCGAGGGAACCGTGGGCGACACCCCGGATCTGGTCTGCGTGCCGGAGCCGGGATTCGACCTCAAGGCCAAGTTCGACCGCTTGAGCGTCTTCGGCCTTTACGGGCGTTTTGGCGCGCACCGGCCGGAAGACGCGTTTTTCTACGACACCAGCGCCC
>JANXYI010000420.1 GCA_025350085.1 Deltaproteobacteria bacterium | reverse complement strand
GGCCGGGCGGCCGGTCTACGTTTTGATCTTCTGCTACAGATTGGCGCTGAGGATCTCGCCGAACTCCTGGCAGCCCACCTCGGTGGAGCCCGTGATCTGGCGCGCCAGGTCCGGGGTCACGCGCTTGGCCGCAATGGCCTTGGCCACGGACCCGTGGATCAGCGCGGCGGCCTCATGCCAGCCGATGTCCTCGAGCATCATGGTGCCGGAGAGGATCAGGCTGCCGGGGTTGGCGGTGTCCTTGCCCACGTAAGAGGGCGCGGTGCCGTGGGTGGGCTCGTAGAGCGCCAGGGTGTCGCTCTTGTTCACGCCCGGGGCCAGGCCCAGGCCGCCCACCTGCGCGGCCAGCGCGTCGGACAGGTAGTCGCCGTTCAGGTTGGTGGTGGCGATGACGCTGAACTCCGTGGGGCGGCGCAGCACGGCCTGGAACATGGCGTCGGCGATGCGGTCCTTGATGACCACGGGCTTGGTGCCGCCATCAAGGGACTCGGCCTCGGTCATGAGGCTGTCCGCGTACTTCTCCTTGGCCAGGTCGTAGCCCCAGGCGCGGAACGCGCCCTCGGTGTACTTCATGATGTTGCCCTTGTGCACCAGGGTCACGGAGGACTTCTGCTGGGCCAGGGCGTGCTTGATGGCGCGGTCGATGAGGCGCTTGCAGCCCTTCTCGGTCATGGGCTTGATGCCGATGCCCGCGTCGAGCGAGATGTTCGCGCCCAGCTCGTCGCGCAAAAACGCGGCCAGCTTCCTGGCCTCCGGGGTGCCTGCCGCCCACTCGATGCCCGCGTACACGTCCTCGGTGTTCTCGCGGAAGATGATCATGTCCACCAGCTCGGGCCGCTTCACCGGGGACTCGATGCCCGGGAAGTACTTGATGGGCCGGATGCAGGCGTACAGGTCGAAGATCTGGCGCAGGGCCACGTTCAGGCTGCGGAAGCCCTTGCCCACGGGCGTGCCCAGCGGGCCCTTGATGGCCAGGTCGGCCCCTTTCAGGGTTTCCAGGGTGGCCTTGGGCAGGTGCTCACCGGTTTCCTTGAAGGCCTTTTCGCCGGCCAGGATTTCCTTCCACACGAGCTTGTGCGCTCCGCCGTAAGCCTTGGCCACGGCCGCGTCCAGCACGGGCAGCCCGGCCTTGGTGATCTCCGGGCCGATGCCGTCGCCCTCGATGTAATAGACAACTCTCTCCACCGTGAAGCCTCCAAAAGGAAATTTCGCGCACCTACGCCCAGGAGGGCCAGCCGTCGCGTCACCCCTGATAGCCGGGCTTGGGTCCCGAGGCAAGCGCCGTGTGTGTGCGGTGAGTGATTGCCCGCATTGACAATTGAGCGGGCCGCAAGTACGCACGGAGCATCAAAAATGTAGGAGCGCTCGACTGCGCCCCCCCTGCGCTCGTTGTCGCCCAAGCAAGGAGACCTGCCGTGGAGACCAGAATCAACCTGCCTCAAAGTGAGCTGCCCAAAGCCTGGTACAACGCCCTGCCCGACCTGCCGACCCCGCTGGCCCCGCCGCTGGACCCGGCCACAAAGCAGCCGTTGACCCCGGAGGCGCTTGAGCCCATCTTCGCCAAGGCGCTCATCGAGCAGGAGATGAGCCCGGAGCGCTGGATTCCCATCCCCGAGCCCGTGCTCGACGTGTACCGCCTGTACCGGCCCACGCCGCTCGTGCGCGCCAGGCGCCTGGAGGCGGCCATCGGCTCCAAGTGCCGCATCTATTACAAGAACGAGTCCGTGTCGCCTGCGGGCTCGCACAAGCCCAACACCTCCATCCCCCAAGTCTACTACAACAAGCGCGAGGGCGTGAAGCGCCTGTCCACCGAGACCGGCGCAGGCCAGTGGGGCACGGCGCTCAGCTTTGCCTGCAGCCAGTTCGACATGGCCTGCACCGTCTACATGGTCAAGGTCAGCTTTGAGCAGAAGCCCTACCGCAAGGTCCTCATCAACACCTACGGCGGCGAGATCTTCGCTTCCCCGTCCAGCCAGACCAACACCGGACGGGCCATGCTGGCGAAAGACCCCAATTGCAAGGGCAGCCTCGGTCTCGCCATCTCCGAGGCCGTGGAGGACGCGGCCACCCACGCGGACACCAACTATACCCTGGGCAGCGTGCTGAACCACGTGCTCCTGCACCAGAGCATCGTGGGCCTGGAGACCGAGCAGCAGCTCAAGATGATCGGCGAGAAGCCGGACTACCTGGTGGGCTGCGTGGGCGGCGGCTCGAACTTCGGCGGGCTGGTGCTGCCGTTTCTGCCGCGCAAGCTCGGGGGCGAGGACATCACCTTTGTGGCCGCCGAGCCCAAGGCCTGCCCCACGCTCACCCGCGGCGCGTACCGCTACGACTACGGCGACATGGCCCGGCTGACCCCGCTGATGAAGATGCACACCCTCGGCCACGCCTTCATGCCCGCGCCCATCCACGCGGGCGGCCTACGCTACCACGGCGACGCGCCCATCGTCTGCAACCTCATGGCCGAGGGCCTGGTGGATGCACGGGCCTACTATCAGAAGGAGTGCTTCGAGGCGGCCCAGCTGTTCCTCAAGACCGAGGGCTTCCTGCCCGCGCCGGAGACCGGCCACGCCATCATGAGCGCCATCGACGTGGCCAAGACCGCCAAGCCCGGCTCCTGCGTGGTCTTCCTGTATTCCGGCCACGGCCTGCTGGACCTGGGCTCGTACGACGCCTATCTGCGCGGCGAGCTGACCAACTTCGAGCTGCCGCAGAGCGACATCGACCAGGCCCTCTGCGACTGCCCGGTCATCGAGTCGTAGCCAGGGCCAAGAAGCCAATAGCCTCCGGGGGGAATGATTCCCCCCAGGCCCCCTCATAC
>JANXYI010000459.1 GCA_025350085.1 Deltaproteobacteria bacterium | reverse complement strand
TCACCTCCACCGAGCCCCTGCTCCTGGCGGCCGTGCTGGCCGGTGCCCTGGCCTCGGCCATGTGCGCTGGGGCCTGGAGCCTGGAGTACCTGCTGCTCCGGCGCGACCGCGAACCCTTTGGCCGCGAGGCCTTTGCCCATGCCCTGCGCCTGGCGGCACGCTCGTCCCTGCGCTCCGGCCTGCTGGCCCTGTCCTTTCTGCCCGCGCTCTGGGGCCGGTTGACCGACCTGCCCGGTCCGGCGCCGGACGCCCAGGCGGTCCAGGCCCTGCTCCTGACTTGCGGCGCAGCCATCCTGGCGGCCTGCGGCCTCTGGCTGCTCCTGGCCCGCAGCCAGCGCCCGCATCTGCATACCGGGCTCGTGCACAGCTCCCTGGCTTTCGTCTGGCTGGGCCTCACCGCGGCGCTCTCTGCGGCGCTGCTGCACTTCTACGCCTGACCATTCCCAAAACAAAAGGACAGCCCAAAGGCTGTCCCTGTGTCTCGCTTCGCTGTGCGGCCGGGTTGAATCGTGCCCGGCCCGCTTTAATCGTGGCCGGTCTGCCCCTTGGTTCCGGCCGTGGCCAGGCGGTAGACCTCGTGCGGGTCAAGGATGAGCACAACCGAGCCGTCGCCCATGATGGTGGCGCCGGAGATGCCGCGGATCTCGAAGGTGTTCAGGTACTGGCCCAGCGGCTTGATGACGATCTCCTGGCGTTCCAGCAGCTTGTCCACCACGATGCCCAGCCTGCGGTCGTTGTCGTGGATGATGACCACGGGCAGGATCTCGCGGTTGCCGGGGTTGCCCGGCAGGCCCATAAGCTCCGAAAGCTCGACGATGCCCAGCACCTCGCCGCGCAGGGTCAGCGCCTTGCGGTGGTTGACCTCACTTAAGCGTTCAACCTCGATCTTGGTGGTCTCGGAGACGGCGTCCAGCGGGATGGCGTAAGTGCCGTTGCCCACCTGGATCATGAGCGCGTCGATGATGGCCAGCGTCAGCGGCAGGGTCAGGGTGAAGCGTGTGCCCCGCCCGACCTCGGTGTTGATCTGGATGTTGCCCTTGAGGTTCTTGATGTTGGTTTTGACCACGTCCATGCCCACGCCGCGGCCGGACACGTCGGTGATGGTCTCGGCCGAGGAGAAGCCCGGGGCAAAGATCAGGTCCACGGCCTGGCGGTCGTCGAGCAGCTTGGCCTCCTCGGCGGTGCACAGGCCCTTTTTCACGCCCACCACGCGCATCTTCTCCGGGTCGATGCCCCGGCCGTCGTCCTCGACCTCGATGGCCACGGAATTGCCCTTGTGGTAGGCGCGCAGCCAGACATGGCCCTTGGGGTTCTTGCCCGCGGCGATGCGCTCCTCTTCCGGCTCCAGGCCGTGGTCGAGCGAATTCCTTATGAGGTGCACCAGCGGATCGCCGATCTCCTCGCCCACGCTCTTGTCCAGTTCGGTCTCCTCGCCCTCGGTGATGAGCTCCACCTGCTTGCCGCTCTTGCGCGAGAGGTCGCGCACCAGGCGCGGGAAGCGCGAGAACACCGTGTGCACCGGCACCATGCGCACCTTCATGATCGTGTCCTGAAGGTCGTCAGAGATGCGGGCCATGGCGTAGGTGGTCTCGGTGAGCTGCTGGGCCACCTCGCCGACGTCCTCGAGGCCCTCGGCCAGAGCGCGGGCGATCATGGAGTAGCGGTTGCGGTTGATGATCAGCTCGCCGATGAGGTTCATCAGGTGGTCGAGTTTCTCGTGGTCCACGCGGATGGTGGTGGCGCCCTTCTGCACGGGCTGGCCGGCCTCGAAGGCGGCCTGGGCGGCAGTGGGCGGGGCAGGCGCAGCCCCGGGCTTGGGCGCGGGAGCTTGTGCAGGCTTGGGCGCCGGGGCAGGAGCGGGCTCGGGTTCAGCCTTGGGCTCGGGAGCAGGCTCGGACTTGGGTTCGGGCTTCGGCTCAGCCTTGGACTTGGGCTTAGACTCAGCCTTGGGCTTGGGCTCAGGCTTGGGCTCGGCCTTGGGTTCCGGGGCCGCGGCAGGCGTGCCCGCGTCCTCAACCGGAAGCACAAGGGACGCCGGTTCCACGCCCTTGATGTCAGCCAGGGCCTTGAGGGTCATGTCCGTGAGGATGGAGATCTCCTGGGACAAAATGTCCAGCATGAGCTCAAAGCCCACGTCGGATTTGCGGGCCTGGTCCACCAGCCCGGCGGTGCGCTCGGCATAGCCCTTGATCTCGGACAGGCCCATATAGCCGCTGGAATTCTGCAAGGTCGTCAGGCTGCGGTACAGCCCGTCGATGATGTCGCGCTGGCTGGCGTCCTGGCGCAGCATGTCGAGAGCCAGGTCCAGGCTCTTGATCTGGTGCAGTACGGTATTCTCAAAGATGTCCACATCCTCGGCGTCATACCCGCCAGCAACAGGGCCGCTGGCCGCAGGCGCAGGCGCCGCAGGGGCGGGGTCCGGCTTCGGGTCGGCCGCGGCAGGCTCATGGGCCAGAACCGCTTCAGGGGCGGCTGCAGGCACATCAGCAGAGGACGCACCCTCGGTCTCGGGCGCGAGCAGGGCCCGGTACTGCTCGGGCACGACCAGCTCCCCGGCCTCGGAGGTGGCGGCGAGCACCGCGGCCATGACCGTGATGTCCTTGGGCGTGGCCTTCATGGCCTCGGTGTCGATGCGCCCCAGCAGCTCCTCGATCAAGTCCACCACGGCCAGGAGCAGGTCGATGACCCCCCGGCTGGTGTGCATCTCGCCCTTGCGCACACGGTTTAAGAGGGTCTCGGCCTCATGGGTCAGGGCGTTGAGCTCGCGGTAGCCGATGATGCCGCTGTTGCCCTTGATGTTGTGGAAATAGCGAAAGATGTCGTTGACCAGTTCGCCGCTGCCCTCGGGGTTCTTCTCCAGCTCCAGCAGGCCCTCGTTCAGGCTGCCCACGAGGTCGCGCGATTCTTCCAGGAAGTCGGTGAGGTGCCCCTCGCCCACGGTGGTCAGGACATAAGGGGTGGCGTCGAAATCCGGGGCAGGCTCCAGGCGCACGTTCTGCCAGCGGATGTTCAGCGGGCCTGCCGTGGTCGGTTCGGACTCGTCCGCGGACTCGTCCAGGGCCCCGGCCGTAAACGCAACCGGCTCCTCGGCCAGTTCGTCAACCAGCTCGTCAACGGACACTTCGGCCAGGGCTTCGGCAGCCCCGTCGGCCGGGACATCGGCCGGTTCATCGGCCGGTTCCGGGTCCGGTTCGCCTGCCGCAGCCTGGGACGCCGGGGCCGGGGTCGAGTATTCGCCGGCCAGGATGCTCTCGATGCGCGTGATGATGCTGGCCGTGTCCACCTCGCCCTCGACGCCCGTGGTCTCCAGGTTGTTCACGATG
>JANXYI010000387.1 GCA_025350085.1 Deltaproteobacteria bacterium | reverse complement strand
GCCAACCTGGGCCGCCTGTCCGGCCTCGGGCTTGTTCAAAAACTTGTCGATGGCCGCGTTGAAGATGCGCGCCGCGCCGCTGGCCCCATGCTGCACCGCAGTGCTGAACAGGGCCTCGCGCAGGGCGGGCTTGCTGGCCTCGATGTCCACCCCGGTCATCTCGCGGATCTTCTCCCGCGCGGGCTGGTAGTGGTCCTTCTTGATGAACTCGGTCTGCAGGCGCTCGAAGCGCTCCGGGGTCTCGGCCGCGATCTTGGCCCATTCGTCGGGCATGCGGCCCTTGACCGAGCCGGTGTTGGCCGGGCCGGACTTGCGCAGGCGCTCGGCCAGGGCCGGTTCCTGCTCGCCGAGGTAGCTCAGGAAGCGGTTCATGGTGCCCGCGCGCGAGGAGATCTGGAATTTGCCGTAGCTGGTGCCGCCGGTGCGGTCATAGCCGATGGCTGCCGCGCCCTTGTCGCCGGACTCGAACAGTGCGGCCACGGAGCCCAGGCCCTGGGCGCCCTGGGTCTCGGAGTTGCGCGTCAGCGCGCGGTCCAGAGGCGCGGCGGGCGCTGCCTTCTGGCCGGGCAGCTGCTGGCCCGTGAGCCGGGCGATGGTGGACAGCGCGTCCATCATCATGCTGTCGGAGATGAGCCCGGCGTCAAAGGCCGCGCCCGAAGGGTCGGCCTCCTGGCCGTCACCATGCAGGCCGCCATCATGCAGACCGTCAATGCCCATGGCCTGCTGGGCCATCTGCATCTGGGCCTGGAAAGCCATGGTCTTGGGGTCGGCCGCCTTGGCGTTCTGGGCCTTGGCCCCGAACGGTGACAAGCCGCGCAGGCCAGCGGCAGGGCCGGACTGGACCTCTTGCAGCACACGCATGGCTTCGGCAAGGCTCTTGGGATCGCTGGACATCGCACTTCCTCCGGCTCAAGCGGTGTCGGGAAATTGACCCGACACGGTCTTCGGAAGCAAGGTAAGCAGAATCCGTGCCGGGCACAAGTATTTGTTTGATGTCAGAGAGATAGGGATCAATCCGCAGCGGTGAGGAGCTCCGTCAGGCGTACGTCCGTCAGCAACCGGACGATGAGGCGGGCATGGCCCGCCGGGAAGGCGAAGGCGTCGAGTTCGCTGGGCAGCACCAGCCGGGCCTCCACGGCCGCGTGCAGCCGGTGGTCGCGCCCAGGGTCCTGGCCGCTCTCGGCCTGGCAGAAGAACCCGTGCAGGGTGATGCGGTAGCGCGTGTAGCTGGTGCGGACCACGGCGATCCTGCCCGCCGGACGCACTTGGAGTCCGGTCTCCTCAAAGAATTCGCGGATCATGGCCTGCTCCGGGGTTTCGCCGGGTTCCAGGACCCCGCCGGGAAACTCCCACAGGCCGGGCCAGACGTCGTCCGCCTGGCGCTTCTGGATGAACAGGCGGCCGCCTGAGACCAGCACCCCGCAGGCCATGTCGATGCGGATGGTCTCCGGCCTTGGCCGGGACACGGGCCGCTCAGCCACAGTGCCGCGCGCAAGGGCCAGGCAGAGGCCGGACACCGGACAGCGCGGGCAGACGGCCTTGCGCGGGCCGCAGACAAGCGCGCCCAGCTCCATGAGGCCCTGGTTGAAGGCCCGCGACTGATTTGGTGGCAAAAGCTCCCAGGCCGCGGCCAGGAGGCGCCGCTTCACCGCTGGTTCACTCACGGGCCGGTCGATGTCCAGCACCCGGGCCAGCACGCGCTCCACGTTGGCGTCCACGGCCGGGCGCGGGTCATTAAAGGCCACGCTCATGACGGCCCCGGCAGTGTACGGGCCGATGCCCGGCAGCGCGCGCACGGCCGCAAAGTCCGTGGGAAATATTCCGTTGTGCCTGTCCCGGACGGCCCGGGCCGCGGCCAGGAGGTTGCGGGCGCGGGAGTAGTAGCCCAGGCCCTCCCAGAGCTTGAGCACCTCGTCCTCGTGGGCGTCCGCAAGACTGAGGATGTCCGGGAAGCGCGCCAGGAAGCGCTCGAAATAGCTGACCGCCCGGTCCATCTGGGTCTGCTGGAGCATGATCTCCGAGAGCCAGACCTGGTAGGGGTCCAGCGTCCGGCGCCAGGGCAGGTCGCGGGCATTGGCCGCAAACCACCCGAGCAGGCTGGCGCGGAAGCCCGCAATGTCAAAGGACCCGGCCAGGGGCGCCGGGGGCGTTTGAAAGCGTTTAGGCACGCTACCCCTTGGAGCCCGAAGGGCCCTTGGCCTGGTTGGCCACGGCCTGGGCGGCCTTGGCCACGGCCTCGGGATCGCCCAAATACTCGCGGCCCAGGGACTGCAGATCCTTGTCCAGGCGGTAGACCAGGGGCACGCCGGTGGGGATGTTCAGGCCCGTGACCTCCTCGTCGCTCATGTTGTCGAGGAATTTCACCAGCCCGCGCAGGGAGTTGCCGTGGGCGGCCACGAGCAGGCGCTTGCCCGCACGGATCTGCGGGTCCAGCACCTTGTGCCAGTAGGGCATGACGCGCTCGATGGTCATCTTGAGGCTCTCGCAGCGCGGCAGTTCGGCGTCGCTAAGCGCGGCGTAGCGCGGGTCATGGCCGGGAAAACGCTCGTCGGAGGGGGTAAGCGCCGGGGGCGGCACGTCGAAGCTGCGCCGCCACTGGAAGACCTGCTCGTCGCTGTACGTGCGGGCGGTCTCGGCCTTGTTCAGGCCCTGCAGCGCGCCGTAGTGGCGCTCGTTGAGCCGCCAGGTTGTCTCCACGGGCAGCCACATGAGGTCCATGCGCTCCTGCACGATCCACAGGGTGCGGATGGCCCGGCGGAGATACGAGGTGTGGCAGGCGTCGAAGACGAACCCGGCCGCCTGAAGGAGCCGGCCGCCCTCCTCGGCCTCGAGCACGCCCTGCTCCGAGAGGTCCACGTCGGTCCAGCCGGTGAAGCGGTTCTCCAGGTTCCAGACGCTCTGCCCGTGCCTGATGAGCACCAGGGTGTACATGGACGGCCTCCTGCCTTGCGGCGGTTTTCCATGCGCCCTGCGGGCGCTACTTCCGGCCCGCAGGCTTGGGCGCGGGCTTGGCCGGGGCCGCGGGCTTGGCGCCGGGCTTGGCCGGGGCCGCTGGCTTGGCCGCAGGCTTGGGTGCGGGCTTGGCCGCGCCCTTGGCGCCGGGCTTTTTGCTGGCCGCGCGGCGGTCGGCATCGGCTTCGAAGAGTTGCTTCTTCTTCTTCTCAAAGGTCATGACGCTGCGTAGCGAGGCCAGCCCGAGGGAGAACAGCGTCACCAGGAAGATGAGCCCCTTCTGGAAGGCCCATTTCTGGGCCAGGATGCCGTCCACCAGCCAGTTGCTGGCGACCTTGGCAGAATAGAAGAGCAGCACCGGGATGGTCAAGAGGGCTAGGGCCAGGCCCACCACCTCCATCCAGATGAAGTTCTTGCCGAGCAGCATGGCAAAGAGCGTGCTGTCGCGCACGATGCGCAGGGTCACCAGGCGCTTGGACAGGCCGAGCAGGCGCTCCTCCAGTTCCGGCAGGTTGCGCCGGGCCGTGCGGAAGTTCCCGGCCATGCGCAGGGGCTGGGTCATGACCCAGTTGATGCGCTTGACGCAGAAGTTGAAATCGCGGTTGAAGTCGCGCAGGAGCTTGGGGAAGGGGAACCAGCCCGCCTCGTACTGCACCTCGCGCAGGCGCTCGGCATAGAGCATGACGCGGTCCTTGATGCGCTTGATCTCCTCGTCGATCTGCTTCTGCATCTCCTGGAAGAACCCGTCCATGCCGCGCACCACCTCGCGGTAGGCCACGTAGTTCTCGGTGCCGGCGAGCGCGTGCATGCGCTGCAGGTGCTCCAGGCCGGGCTTGCGGAACTCGTGGTCCTCGTCGAACCACTGCGGCAGCTCCTTGAGCAGGGACTCCACGCGCTTGCTCACTTCCTCGGCCTTGGCCTCGGCGTCGCGCCAGGGGCCGCGCAGGCCGGAGAGCACGTGTACGCGGCCGCGGTCGATCTCGGTATCGAGCAGGATGCGGTTGAAGAGCTGGGACTCGCGCACGACCACATCCCCGAAAATCTCCAGGGACTGTCCGGTGAAGCCCATCTTGACCATGCACACGCCCTCGCGGTACGCGGGCTCCAGCCAGCGCGGGGAGCCCGTGCGCACCTGCCGGTACAGGCCGAGCGCGTCCTTGAACTCCGCGGCGATCTCGTGCAGCCGCGCCTGGAGGTGCAGGACGTAGCCCTGCTGGACCGTGGAGGGTCCGATGCGCCCGGCCTCCTGCCAGTAGAACTGCGCCATGTGCGGATCGCCGGCCTCCAGCGCGATGAAGCCCTCCAGGCAGGCGCCCTCGAAGCTGCGGCCCTGCTTGGCGCTCACGGCGCGCAGAGATTCCTTGGCCTTGTCCAGTTCCCCGCCCATGAACAGGTTGTAGGCCTCGCGGATGGACCAGGGCTCCTCGGCAACGAGCTGTTCC
>JANXYI010000407.1 GCA_025350085.1 Deltaproteobacteria bacterium | reverse complement strand
CAAGCGCCGCATGCGCCGCATGGGCAATGTGGAGATCCCCCAGGAAGCCTTCCTGGCCGTGCTCAAGGCCGGCGACGACGAATAAGACAAACGCCCGGCGGCCCCGCCCGCCAAAGGAAACCGCATGAATCCCAGATGGCTCAAGACCCTCAAGGAATACGTGGAGGCCCTGCTGGTCGCGGTGGTGCTGGCGCTCGTCATCCGCGCCTTCGTTGTCCAGGCCTTCAAGATCCCCACCGGCTCCATGCTGGAGACCTTGCAGATCGGCGACCAGCTGCTGGTGAGCAAGTTCCACTACGGCCTCAAGCTGCCCTTCACCGAGCGCGTGCTCATCCCGCTCTACGAACCTGCGCGCGGCGACATCATCGTCTTCGAGTACCCCTTTGACCCGAAGCTCGACGCCTCGCGGCCGCAGCTGAAGGACGTGGACTTCGTCAAGCGCATCGTGGGCCTGCCCGGCGACACGGTGGAGATCCGCGCCAAGGAGGTGCTGGTCAACGGCGAGCCCGTCACCGGAGCCTACATCCAGCACACCCGCGAGGACGTGGAGCCGAGCCCCCTGCCCGAGGGCCACCCCGCGGTCAGCGTGGACCCCAAGACCTACTTCGACCATTGCGAGGACGTGAGCCTGCTCTGCCGCTCCAAGCGCGACTGGATGCCCAAGATGACCGTGCCCGCCGGGAAATACTTCTGCATGGGCGACAACCGCGACGAGTCCTTTGACTCCCGCTTCTGGGGCTTCGTGGACCGCGCCAACATCAAGGGCAAGGCCATGATCATCTACTGGTCCTGGACCGGCCCCACGAACATCCGCTGGGAGCGCATCGGCCGCATGCTGCACTAGCCCCGGTTCCCGGTTCACAGCGCTTCGCGGTTCGCAGCGGTTCCCGGTTCGCAGCGGTTCCCGGCCCTCGCGGCCCAGCATAAAGCAAACGGCCTGCTCGCCCACGCGCGCGGGCCGTTTGCTTTTGTCCGGCCCGGCCTCCCCCGCACCGGCTCCGCCACACCGGAAAGCGCTGGGCAAAGTCCGCGAAATCGTTTACGCTCTATGCGCCAACACACGCCAAAGAGCCACGCCAAGGAGCCGCCCGTGATCGCCAAAGTCCGCACCGCCGCGCTGCTCGGCATCGAGGCCCAGCCCGTGTCCCTGGAGGTGGACCTGACCCGCTCCGGCATGCCTGCCTTCACGCTCGTCGGCCTGGCCGAGGGCGCGGTGCGCGAGGCCAAGGAGCGCGTACTCTCGGCCCTCAAGAACGCCGGGTACAAGCTCCCGCCCGCGCGCATCACCGTGAACCTGGCCCCGGCCGACCTGCGCAAGGAAGGCAGCGCCTACGACCTGCCGCTGGCCCTGTGCCTGCTGGCCGCCAGCGAGGTCCTGTCCCCGGATTCTCTGGACAACTGGTTCCTGGCCGGGGAGCTGTCCCTCGACGGCGCGCTCAAGCCCGTGCCCGGCATCCTGCCCCTGGCCATCCTGGCCCGGGACCAGGGCGCAACCGGGCTCATCGTGCCTTTGGAGAACGCTGCCGAGGCCGCCGTGGTCCAGGGCCTGGCCGTGTACGGGGTGGGCAGCCTGCTTCAGGCCGTGCGGCTCATCAACGGCGAGGACTGCCCCGCTCCGGTGGTGGTGGACGTGGACGCGCTCTGGGCCGGGCACGCCGGAATGGAGGGCGACTTCTCCGAGGTCAAGGGCCAGGACCACGCCAAGCGCGCCATCGAGATCGCGGCCGCCGGCGGCCACAACCTGCTCTTCGTCGGCCCGCCGGGCAGCGGCAAGACCATGCTCTCCCAGCGCATCCCCACTGTTCTGCCGCCGCTGACCTTTGACGAGGCGCTGGAGGTCACCAAGATCTATTCCGTGGCCGGGATGCTCGACCGCGAGGCCGCACTGGTGGTCTGCCGCCCGTTCCGCTCGCCGCACCACACCATCAGCGACGCGGGCCTCATCGGCGGCGGGGTCAATCCCCGGCCCGGCGAGGTTTCGCTCGGCCACCGGGGCGTGCTGTTCCTGGACGAGCTGCCGGAGTTCAAGAAGCACGTGCTCGAAGTCCTGCGCCAGCCGCTGGAAGACGGCCGGGTGACGATATCCCGCGCAGCCCAGTCCCTGACCTACCCGGCGGACTTCATGCTTGTCGCTGCGATGAATCCCTGTCCCTGCGGGTACCTGACGGACGACCGCCACACCTGCTCCTGCCAGCCGCTGGCCATCCACCGCTACCGCTCGCGCATCTCCGGCCCGCTCATGGACCGCATCGACTTGCAGGTGGAGGTGCCTGCCGTGCCCTACGAGGATTTGAAGGCCCCGCGCGGCAGCCGGGACTCGGCCACCATGCGCGCAGGCATCGTCCGGGTCCGCGGGATGCAGGCCGCGCGCTACAAGGGCCTGGGCCTGCGGCTGAACGCCGACCTCCAGGGCGCGCACCTGGAGCGCTGGTGTGCCGTGGGCGAGGGGGAGCACGGGTTTTTGGAGCAGGCCGTGCGCAGGCTCGGCCTCTCGGCCCGGGCGTACACCCGCGTGCTGCGCATCGCGCGCACCATCGCCGACATGGAGGACGCCGAGACCATCGAGATCCCGCATCTGGCCGAGGCCATCAATTTCCGCACCATGGACCGGGTGAATACACCACAAGGGTAAGAGGGCTCTGCGCCGCAGGGGTGAGAAGGCTCCGCGCCGCAGTCCTGAAATCCAATTCCCACCGCAAAAGGGGAATTGCCCTGCGCGGCTCTTTCTGCTACCCTGGGGCCGTATCCAGGCAGGCCCGCTGCCGGGCATCCCAGGCTGTCCAGGCCCCCAGGAGGGACCGTGAACCTGCTCCACATCTACGACTTCGCCGCCGGACCGCTGTTCGCTTTTTCCTGCAGCGTGTTCGTGCTCGGTTCGGCCTGGCGTGTGCTGCGCTTCGTGCTGCTGGCGAGAGCGGCTGACCCGGCAGCCCTGCGCGGCTTCCGCCCGGCCTGGGCGCTGAAAAGCATCCTGCACTGGCTCACCGGGGCCAACATCACCGCGCAGGCCAACCCGCTGATGACCGTGGCGGGCTTCGCCTTCCACCTCGCGCTGCTCTCCGTGGCGCTGTGCTTCTCGGCCCACGTGATCCTCTGGGACCAGGCCCTGAACCTGTCCTGGTGGCAACTGCCGGACGAAGCCGCCGACTGGCTGACCTACCTGTTCCTGGCCGCAGCCGCGTTCCTCGTCTGGCGGCGTGTTGCGCTGCCGCATGTGCGCGGCCTGACCACCGCCTCGGACTGGCTGGTGCTCGCCCTCACCGTCACGCCCATGCTCACCGGCCTCATGGCCAACCGCCAGTGGGGCGACTACGACCTGTTCATCACCCTGCACGTGCTCTCGGGCAACCTCATGCTGCTGGCCGTGCCCTTCACCAAGCTCTCCCACGCCGTGCTCTTCTTCGTCTCGCGCGCCGTCATTGGCAGCGACTTCGGCAAGCGCAGCGTGGGCGCCTGGTAATCGGATAGCGCCGCCCAAGGAGACGCGATGGACCTTGATATCCTGAAGAAAACCCTGGCCACCAAGAGCGGCGCACGGCTCAAGCTGTGGATGGAGATCTGCGCCCGCTGCGGCCTATGCGCCCAGGGCTGCCACTTCTTCCAGTCCGACCCCATCCCTGAGCACGTGCCTGCCCATCGCCTGTAGCCCATGGCCGAGCTGCTGCGCCGCAAGGGCGTGGTGGACGAGGAATTCTTGCAGGGGCTGGTGGACACGGTCTACGGCACCTGCACCATGTGCCAGCGCTGCACCATGTTCTGCCCCTATGGCATCTCCATCGCCTTCATCGTGCGGGCCACCCGGTCCCTTGCAGTATCCCAGGGCCTGACCCCGCCGGGCCTGGCCTCGGGCCTGGCCAATGCGCTGGAATACGGCAACAACCTGGGCATCAGCGAAGAGGACTACCGCGAGACCGTCGAGTGGCAGCTGGAGGAGCTCCAGGCCGAGATGCCGGACGCCGTGGCCCCAATGGACAAGAAGGGCGCCGAGGTCCTCGTCACCTTCCACCCGCGCGACATCAAGTTCTACCCCCAGAACCTGTACGGCTACCTCAAGCTCTACAACGCAGCAGGCCTGGACTTCACGCTTACCAGCTCCAAGGGCTGGGACTCCACCAACATCGGGCTCTTCGCGGGCGACGACCCGGCAGCCACGGAGCTCTGCGGACGCGTGGTGGCCGCGGGCGAGAACCTGGGGGTGCGAACACTGCTCTCAGCCGAGTGAGGGCACTCCCTGCGCGCCCTCAAG
>JANXYI010000308.1 GCA_025350085.1 Deltaproteobacteria bacterium | reverse complement strand
GATGTCCACGGTGACGCCGCCGCCCTCGGCGCCGGTGCGGATGCCGATACTGCGCCGGGCGTCCATCTCCGAGGGCTGGCTGGCCTCGTTGATGGCGTCGCGGGCGTTGGTCAGCAGGTTGAAGAAGACCTGCTGCAGGCGGTTGTCCTGGGCCAGCACCGGCGGCAGGCCCTCGCCGAGGTCGAGGTTGAAGCGGATGTTGTCCAGCTCGAACTGGCGGCGCACGATGGTCAGCACACTGCCGATGGGCTTGTTCACGTCGATGCGTTCCTTCAGCATCTCAGCCTTGCGGCCAAAGGCCCGCAACGTGTTGATGATCTCGGCCGCGCGGTCCACCTGGGCGCTGATCTCGACAACCACCTGGTGGAACTGCTCAGGCGAGGCCGTGCGCCCCTGCTCCTCCATGAGCGCCAGAAACTCGCTGCCCATCTTGATGGCGTTGAGCGGCTGGTTCAGCTCATGCGCGATGCCCGCACTCATTTCACCCAAGGACTTCATCTTGCCCGCCTGGATGACCTGGGCGTCCTTCTCGATCATCTCGGTGATGTCGGTCACGGCGATGATGATGGCATGCCTGCCCTTGTAGGAGATGGGGCAGGCGTGGACGTTGACGTAGAAGGGCTTGCTGCCCTTTTTGTAGTGCAGCACCTTGGGGTGGTACAGGCAGCCCGTGCCGCCGCCCTTGCCCTCGTAGGTGATGAGGCAGTCGCTGCGGTTCTCCGGCCCCAGCGCCAGGTAGCTCATGCCCAGCAGCTCTTCCTTCTCGTAGCCGTAGAGCTCCTGGGCGCGCGGATTGGCGTCGGCGATGTGGAAGTTCTCGCAGTCCACCACGAAGACCGGGTCCGGGCCGGAGTCGAACAGCGAGCGGTACTTCTCCTCGCTCTCGCGCAACCTGCGGCGGTAAAGCTTGATGCTCCAGACCATGTTGCGGAAGCTGTCGCCCAGCTGCACCACCTCGTCGCCCTGGCGCTTGCGGTAGAACACGCAGCTCTTGCAGGTGCGGTGGGTGGCGGCGAGCCTGGCCGACTGGTCGAAGTGCCAGCAGGGCATCTCGGTGTTCACGTAAGCCGGGCACTCGTTGGGCTTCCAGTTCAGATCCTCCTCCTGGAAGTCGAGCGTGATGTCGAAGTTGCCGCGCGAGAGCTCGTCGGAGATGCGCGTGAGCTTGGAGATGGGCCGGGTGATGTACTGGGTGATGCGGTTGGACAGGAAAAAGATGATGCCGATGATGGCCGAGATGAAGCCCAGGAAGGTCAGGCGCAGCTTGGAGATGAGGGAGTCGATGTGGCTTTTGGACAGGCCCACGTGCACCGTGCCGATGCGGTACAGGCCTTCCTTGATGGGCACGGCGATGTCGTGGATGGACTCCTGCTCCACCGTGACCAGGCGCAAGGAGCGGCCCACGTCCTGGGGCACCTGGTTGGCCAGCCGAAGCTCGCTCGGAAAGGGCCGGGTCATGGTGTGGGCCAAGACCTCGCCGCCCTGGTCGGTGATGAAGATGTAGGAGATGAGGTGCTTGCGCTCGTGCAGGCGGGCCTCGTCAAAGATCAGCGACAGAAGCTGCGGGTAGTCCTTGTCGAGCATGAAGGTGCCGCCGCGCTCGGCGATGGAGTGGGCGATGGCGCTGCCGCGCATCTCCAGCTCGGCCGTGAGCGAGGACACCAGGATGTACCGGGCCACAAAGGCGATGGCCACGCTGATGAGCAGCACCACCGCCAGGATGGAGCCGAAGATCTTGTTCTTCAGGCTTAAGCTGCCGTAGCGCCGCAGGGAGTCGCGCACGAAGCTCATGGCCGCGCCCTCCCTTCTTGGGTCCCGGCTTGGGCCCCGGCCGGAGTCCCGGCCTGGGTCTTGGCCCGCACCTCGTCCAGGGCGCTTAAGACCTCGGTCCAGTTGCTTACCAGCACGAAGCGGCCGTCCACCAGGCGGGTAAAGTACACGCGCTCCATGCCCTGGTGGTTGTCCGGCCCGAAGGAGACGTTGGCGCCCGGCCCCAGCGTGTAGTCGCGGATGGACTCGATGGCGTTGATGAAGCCCTCGCGCGTCAGGTCGCGGCCGGCCAGCTTCAGGCCCTCCACCAGGATGCGGGCGTTGATGTAGCCCTCCAGGCCCACGGAGTTGGGCTTGTCATCCGGGAAGTACCTGGCCAAGAGGTGCACGTACTCCTCGGCGCTGCCGAGCAGCTGGCGCGCGTCCGGGCCCTCAAACGGCGGCACCACCTGGCTCATGACCACCACCTGGCCCGAGGAGTCGCCCAGGCGGCGGGCCAGCTCCTCGGCGCCGACAAAGGACACGGTGTGGAAGATGGGCTGGAAGCGGCGTTCCGCGGCCAGCTGGATGAACCGGGCGCAGGGGTCGTAGGTGCCGATCATGACCACGGCCTCGGT
>JANXYI010000288.1 GCA_025350085.1 Deltaproteobacteria bacterium | reverse complement strand
CCCAACGCCTGCCCGGTCTGCGGCCCCAAGGTCTGGCTGTCCGACCGCTCGGGCCTGGTGGTGGCCCGGCGCGACGAGGCCATGCGCAAGCTGGCGGCTGTCCTGCTCCAGGGCGGCATCGCCGCGGTCAAGGGCCTGGGCGGCTTCCACCTGGTCTGCGATGCCACCAGCCAGGAGGCCGTGCTGGAGCTGCGCCGCCGCAAAAGGCGCCCGCACAAACCGCTGGCCATCATGGTGCCAGACATCGAGACCGCCCGGCAGCTGGCCGAGATCGGCCCGATGGAAGAGGCCTGGCTCACCGGGCATGTGCGGCCCATCGTGCTCTGCCCCAAGCGCCGCGGGGTCCCCCTGGCCTCGGCCGTGGCCCCGGACGCCGACCAGGTGGGCCTGATGCTGCCCTACACGCCCCTGCACCATGTGCTCTTCCGGCGCTTCGGGCGGCTGCTCCAGCAGGAGCGCCAGAACATGCCCGCCGCGCTCGTCATGACCTCGGGCAACGCCAGCGACGAGCCCATCTGCCTGGGCAACCGCGAGGCGCTCAGCCGCCTGGCCGAGATCGCGGACATCTTCCTGTTCCACAACCGCGACATCCTGCTGCGCACCGACGACTCCGTGCTGCGCATCCCGCCGGGCAGCGACCAGCCCATGTTCCTGCGCCGGGCTCGCGGCTTCGCACCCCAGCCCGTGTTCCTGCCGGAAACCGGCCCCAGCGTCATGGGCCTGGGGCCGGAGCTCAAGTGCACCCTGACCCTGACCAAGGGCGACAAGGCCTTTGTGAGCCAGCACCTGGGCGACATGCAGAACATCGAGACCCTGGGCTTCCACCACGAGATCAGCGAGCATTTCCAGGACATCCTGCAGACCGAGCCGGTGCTTGCGGTGCGCGACCAGCACCCCAACTACCTGACCACCAGCGTGGCCCAGGAGATGATGCGCACAACCGGCATCGAGGCCATCTTCCTGCAGCACCACTTTGCCCACGCCCACGCCGTGCTGGTCGAGAACGCGCACCAGGGCCCGGCCATCTGCCTGGCGCTCGACGGCACGGGCTTCGGCCCCACCCAGCCCAATCTGGGCCTGGCCGCCAGCTGGACCATCTGGGGCGGCGAGTGCCTGCTGGTGGACACCACGGACCTGCGCCACAGCCGCCTGGGGCACCTGGCCGAGTTCAGCCTGCCCGGCGGCGAGGCCGCGGTGCTTGAGCCCTGGCGCCTGGCCCAGGCCCTGCTCTGGGAGCTGGACATCGAAGAGAGCGGCCAGGAAGGCACCCCGGCCTGGCCCTGGCTGCCGGAATTCGAGCAGGCCAGCCGCTTTCTGCCGCAGATCCTGCGCAAGAACCTGAACTGCCCACTGACCTCCAGCTGCGGGCGGCTCTTCGACGCGGTGTCGGCCATACTCGGGCTGTGCCTACGCACCACCTACGAGGGCCAGGCAGCCATCATGCTGGAGCAGGCCCAGGACCTGTCTATCCCCTTTGCCCAGGCCGCAGTGTACCCCTGCCCGGTGATGAAGCAGGCGGGCTCCTCGCGCCTGGGCGGTGACCAGGAGCCCCGGCAGCTGGACACCTACACCATGTTCCGCGCGCTCTTGAATGACATGCAGGCCGGGACGCCGGTGGCAGTCATCAGTCGGCGCTTCCACGCCAGCCTCATCACCGGCCTGGCCGACATGGCCGCGCGCTTTGCCGAACGCGAGCACACCAGCTTTGTGGCCCTGTCCGGCGGAGTCATGCAGAACCTGACCTTTGCCGTGGAGTTGCCCCAGGCCCTGGCCGAGCGCGGGCTGACCCCGCTGACGCACAAGAACCTGCCGCCCAACGACGGCTGCGTGTCCCTGGGCCAGGCCGCCTATGGCCAGCGCCTGCTGAACCTGCGCAAGGAGCGTGGCCAGTGAGCGCTCCAACTAATCAGACAAACCAGGCCAATCAGACAAATCAGGCCGCTCAGGCAACCCCGGCTAGCCTGCCGGTGCTGGCCCTGCGCAAGGGTGAGGAGCGCCGCCTCACGGCCGGGCATTTGTGGATCTTCAGCAACGAGGTGGACGTGGCCAAGACCCCGCTCACCTCCTTTGCGCCCGGGGACTGCGTGCGCGTGGAGTCGGCCCAGGGCAGGCCGCTGGGCAGCGCCTACGTCAATCCCGGCGCGCTCATCGCCGGGCGCGTGTACTGCCAGGACGCCACCAGGCCGCTGGACGCCGAACTGCTGCGTTCGCGCCTCAAGTCCGCCCTGGCCCTGCGCCAGAGCCTTTTTGCCCTGCCGTACTACCGGCTGGTCTTTGGCGAAGGCGACCTCTTGCCCGGCCTGGTGGTGGACCGCTTCGGCGATATCCTGGCCGTGCAGATCGGCACCGCGGGCATGGAGCGCGTGCGCGGGGAGATCATCAGCGCGCTGACCGACCTGCTCCGGCCCACGGGCATCCTGTTCAAGAACGACCTGCCGGGCCGCGAGCTGGAAGGCCTGGCGCGGGGCGTGGAGGTGGCCGCAGGGACCGTACCGGACGAGGCCGAGATCGAGGAGAACGGCTGCCGCTTTGTCTTTCCCCTGGCAGGCGGGCAAAAGACCGGCTGGTTCTATGACATGCGCGCCACCCGCGCCCTGGCCGCCAGCCTGTCATCCAATGTGACGGGCGGCCGGAAGGTGCTGGATGTCTTTTCCTACGCCGGGGGCCTGGGCCTGGCCTGCGCGCGGGCCGGGGCAGCCTCGGTTGTGTGCCTGGACGCCTCGCACACCGCGCTGGAGTATGCGGCGCGGAGCGCGGCGCTCTCCGGCCTGGCCGACCGGGTCGAGACCCTGTGCGTGGACGCCATGTCGGGGTTGAAGGATTTGCGCGCGAGCGGCCAGCGCTTCGGCCTGGTGAGCGTGGACCCGCCAGCCTTTGTGAAGCGCCGCAAGGACCTGGAAAAGGGCCTGGCCGCCTACCGCACCGTGAACCGGCTGGCCCTCGATCTGGTGGAGGACAACGGCTTCTTCGTGTCCTCTTCCTGCTCCCAGCATGTGGGCTCGGGTGACCTGCGCAAGGTCCTGGCCGGGGCCGGGCGCGACGCCGGGGTGCGCGTCCAGATCCTCACCAGCTGCCACCAGGCCGCAGACCACCCCATCCTTCCGGCCATGCCCGAGACGGAATACCTGAAGGGCCTGCTCTGCCGCGTCACCCGGCCCGGCCGCGGGCTGTGAATTCTTGCGCAGAAGTGCGCAGAAATTTCACAAGGCTACGTATCTCCGCCAAGGTATAAAAATAATATTATTATATTTCAGCGCATTGCGAATGGCACATCCCTTGCTTTATCACCTCGACACTGAAGAGCAGTACGCCCTATGCCCAACGTTTCGCTTAAGGAGGAGCCCATGAAGAGGTTTGCCCTGAGCCTGGTGCTCATCCTGGCGGCCACCACCCTGGCCTTTGCCGCCGCCAAGACCGACGACAGCCAGGCCAGCCAGGCCTCCAGCGTTGCCGCTGGCCAGAACGTTCAGGCCAAGACCAGCGTACGCTCTCTTGACGTGAAGGACGGCGTGAAAGACAGCGCCAAGGATAACGCCAAGGAAGGCCCAAAGGCTGGCGACATCATCATCAAGGGCAAGGCCGGTTCCGTGCCCAGCGTTGAAACGAGCCAGAACGTGAAGCCCGAGACCAGCGTCGGCAGCGTGAAGCCCCGCGGCCAGTAGCGCTCAATTTCCAGAATTTCGCCAAGGGCGGGGCCGAGCATGGTCCCGCCTTTTTTCAGGCCCGCACCCGGCCGATAGGCGCACTACTACAGTAACGGAAAGGGAAGGCGGGCGGGCGGAACGTCTTGACGGGCTGGCCCGGATTGGGCCAGGACAGGGCAGCACGCGCCCCTGCGCAACCCCAGGAGATGCCCATGCCGTCCAGCCCTTCAGGACCGAACACCCTCCCCACCGTTGACCTGCGCCCTGTCATCGATCTGCGCGAGGTCTGCTGCGGGCTGGTGCCCGCCATCCTGGCCGAGCTGGCGCGCCTGGAAACAAACGAGGCGGACGTGCTCGTGCGCGCGGGCATGGAGCCGGAGATCATCAGCGGCTTCGGGACCGGGGGGCCGTGGCGGCTGACCTTCCAGGCCAGCTTCGGGCACGGCCTGGCCCGCTTCACCCGGCGCGAGACCGGGGCAGGCCCCAGGGTCCGTCTGGACATCCTGGACTACTAGCCGTCCACCGGCCCACGCCCCGCAGCCTACCCCGTTCACGCAACACAATGCTTTTCGTGCCGACGGCCTGGAAGATTTCCTGGCGGGTGGTCCGGCTGCACTAGCCCCAGCCGCGGACCTCGTCGCTTATCCCCAGCCGCGGACTTCGTCGCTTATTCCCAGGAGCGGACTTCGTCGCCTATCCCCAGGAGCGGACTTCGTCCGTGAAGCGCTCCAGGTCGTTGGGCTCCCCGGCCTTGTGGTCGTCCGGGTAGAGCAGCGCGGACATGTAGAAGGGGCTGCCGATGCTGAGGGAGTTGGCCGCGCTCTCGGCAAAGCGCGCCAGGCGCTGCCCCGCGGCCCGGGAGAGCAGCGGCTCAAGCGCCGCCACCAGCCCCTGGGCGTCTGCGGCCAGCTCGGCCAAAAGCTGGGCCTTGGCGCGCATCCTGGCCTCGTACCCGGCCTGGTCGCCCTGGCCGCCACCCTGGCCGTGGATAAGGACCTGGGCCTCGGCCTCGATGGCCCGCACGGCCCTGGCCCGCTGGTCCAGGAAATCGGCCAGCTCGCTCGCGGCGTTCTTGCTCATGGGCTTGCCTCCAAAGTCGCTCTCGTTGGCCGCCAGCGTATGCGCCCGGCCCGGCCTTGGCAAGGGCCGCAGCGCGGCGCGCGTTTCTTCCGGCTGCCGCCCTTGCCAAGGCCCGCCCGGCAAGGGCGCCGACGCGGCTGGACAGCGCACCCGTTTCCCGGTACCCCCATGCCCTTGACCAGCACAAGCACCCCAAGGAGGCCCCCAGTGGCTATACTCTCCGCAAGCCTCGGCCTGACCCGCTACCGGGTGGTCGAAACCATCCCCGACTCCCTCTGGCGGGAGACCCCCAAGCGCCTCAAGGACAACGCCTTCCGCGACATCGACGCGACCACGGACGAGCGTTCCTGGGGCTGGTGCAACCTGGACAACATGCTGGACATGGACTGGGCCGAGTCCCCGCCCGAAAAGGGCCACTTCATGTGCTTCAGCCTGCGCCTGGACACCCGGCGCATCCCGCCCGCGGTGTTCAAGAAGCACTGCATGATCGCGCTTTCCACGGAGCTCGCGCAGGCCAAGGCCGAGGGCAAGTCCTTCATCTCCAAGGACCGCCGCCGCGAGATCCGCGAGCAGGTCATGCTGCGCCTGCGCGCGCGCAGCCTGCCCGTGCCCGCGGTGTTCGACGCGGTGTGGAACATGCAGACCGGGCGCATCCTCTTTGCCAGCACCAACGCTAAGGCCAAGACCCTGTTCGAGGACCATTTTGCCCTGACCTTCGGCCTGAACCTGGAGCCGCTGACGCCCTTCTTCCTGGCGCTGGACATGCTGGGCGAGGCCGCGAGCGCGCGCCTGGAGACCCTCGAACCCTCGAACTTCGTCTAGACCGGGAGAGCGAACATGGACCTTGCACTGGCAGAACGCGAAAACACCATCCTGGGCCAGGACTTCCTGACCTGGCTCTGGCACGCCACCGAGGCCAGGCGCGGCGTGTTCAAGGACCGCGACGGGCGGGAATTCTCCTTGCGCATGGAAGAGCGCCTGAGCGTCCAGGGCGGCGACGGCGAGGGCCTGGAGTCGGCCACGGTCAAGAGCCCCAGCGGCGAGCTCACCGAGGCCAGAAGCGGCCTGCGCACGGGCAAGAAGGTCAGCCGCGCCCAGTTGCGCTTTGAACGCGACCCTGAGGCCTGGCAGGTGACGGTGAAGGACAACGACTTCTCGCTCTCCGGGCTCAAGACCCCGAAGATCGAGACCAGGGATCGCGAGGACGACGACCCGGACGCCCGCGTGCTGGAGAAGCTCTTTCTGCTGGAGCAGTGCCTGGAGCTTTTCGACGGCGTGTACCAGGAGTTCCTGGCCGTGCGCCTGAGCCCCAAGTGGGCCGAGGAAACCCGGGCCGTGGGTGCCTGGGTCGCCAAGGGTTGATGGCATGTGCGCCGCGCGGGTGACCATCGCCGCCTATGGCGACAGCCTAGTGGAGGGCTGGGGCCTGGCCCCGTCCGACGCCCTGCCGCTCACGCTGGAGGCCGAGCTCATCCGCTCCGGGGTCAATGCGCGCGTGCTGAACTTCGGGGTCTCCGGCGAAACCGCGCCCGAGGGCCTGCTGCGCCTGCCTGCGGTGCTGGCGGCCAAACCCCAGGCCGTGATCCTGGAATTCGGCGCCAACGACTGCTACCAATGTGTGCCTGTGGAGGAGACCGCAAAGGCCCTCTCCGACATGATCCATGGCCTGCTGGGCGCCGGGGCGGCCGTGCTCCTGGCGGGCTGGCGCACGCGCGAGGATCTCTTCTCCCAGTATCAGGACGACCCCATGCTGGCCGGAATGATCCCGCTGGCCCCGCCGTTTTTCAACGCCGACTACGTCAAGCGCTTCAACGAGATCCACCCGGCCCTGGCCGAGCGCTTCGGCCTGCCGTTCATCGCCCACATCCTCGACCCGCTTGAGCCCCAGCAGGACGGCCAGCCGTACTTCTTCCAGGCCGACGGCGTGCATCCGAGCGCCGCGGGCACACGCGTGCTGGCCTCGGCCCTGGCCCAGGCCCTGCTGCCCCTGCTGCCCTGAGCAACCGCCGAAGCCAAACGATTACCGAACTCTACATTCCATCCATTTATTTGCGCCGACCCTTTACAAAAATTGGGCGGCTGGTGTATGTTCACGTGCGCATTGCGAAAAGCTCCCGCCATTTTCCAAGTTTTTCTTGCGCCAGAGCCTATGGGGGGGTACTCATCCTTGAGTCACCCTTCCCTGTAACCCTTGTCCGCGAGGTTCCCCCCCATGAATGCACTCCGCACCCTAAAGCTTCGCACCAAACTCCTAACGGGTTTTCTGCTCGTGGCGTTTTTCGTGCTCGCGGTAGGTCTTTTTGGCAGTGACAAAATGCATAAAATCAACGTTGCCGACACCATGCTTTATGAGAAGGGGACCTTGCCGCTGGGTGATGTCGGAGTCGTTGCTGCGTCATTCCAGCGCATTCGCTTCAATGTTCTCAGCACCATAATCACTAAGGATGACAAGGAAAAGCAGCACACCCGCCAAGCCGTCAAGGAACTTCGGGAAACCATTTCGAAGCACCTTGAAAGCTATGCCAAGAGCATTGCCAGCACCGATGAGCGCAAGATATTTGAGGAGCTGAGTGCGGCCAGAGCCCAATATGTGGCTGTCATTGACAAGGCGATAGCGCTTGATGACGAGGATAAGGAAGGTCAGGCGGTTGCACTGCTCAGCGGGGAAGGCCGTAAGAACTCCAATGACTATCAGGCCAAAATCACTCAACTCCTGGAGTTTAAAACTGCACAGGCCAGGCAGATCGCCGAGAGCAACACCGAACTCGCCACCTCGTCAAAGCTGTTTGCGAATATTTTCATGGGCATTTCTTTCATGATCGCCATTGGCCTTGGCCTGCTCATTACAAGCAACGTCTCAAGCCAACTGGGCGAAGACCCGGGGTATCTCGGCGAGGTGGCAGGCAAGATCGCCGGGGGCGACCTTGACGTGGCCTTTCGCCCGCAGAAAAAGGAAGGCGGCGTTTACACCGTCATGCAGGGCATGGTGAAGACCATGAAGGCCAAGATCCTCGAAGCCAACCAGAAGACAACGGAAGCCGCCGAGCAGGCCCGCCTGGCCGGGATCGCCACGGACGAGGCCAACGCGGCCAAGGCCCAGGCCGAACGGGCCAAGGCCGAAGGTATGATTGCCGCGGCCACCCAACTGGAAAAGGTCGTGGAGGTCATCAGTTCGGCCTCGGAGGAGCTCTCGGCCCAGGTGGAGCAGTCCAGCCGCGGCACCGAGGTCGAGTCCCAGCGCATTGCCGAGACGGCCACGGCCATGGAGGAGATGAACGCCACGGTGCTCGAGGTGGCCAAGAACGCCTCCCAGGCCGCGGATTCCTCCGGCGAGGCCAGGAGCAAGGCCCTGGAAGGCTCCAAGATCGTGGGGCAGGTGGTGGCCGGCATCAACTCGGTGCAGACCGTATCCATCACCATGAGGCAGGACATGGATGAACTCGGCAAGCAGGCCGAGGGCATCGGGGCGATCATGAACGTCATCTCCGACATCGCGGACCAGACCAACCTGCTGGCGCTCAATGCGGCCATCGAGGCCGCGCGCGCGGGCGACGCCGGCCGCGGGTTCGCGGTTGTGGCCGACGAGGTGCGCAAGCTGGCCGAGAAGACCATGACCGCCACCAAGGAAGTGGGC
>JANXYI010000278.1 GCA_025350085.1 Deltaproteobacteria bacterium | reverse complement strand
ACAGGGGATTGGTCTGGTCCTCTGGCCGGTAGGGCACGAGCTTGGTGCCGTCGAACACGAAGTCCGTGGAGAAGTGCACGAGCCGGATGCCGCGCTCCCCGGCCAGCACGCCGAGCAGGGCAGGCAGGGACGCGTTCAGGCGGTACGCCTCTTCGGGCTGGTCCTCAGCCAGGTCGACCTGGGTGTAGCCCACGGCGTTGACCAGCAGGTCCGGCCCATGCTCGTCCAGAAACTCGTCCAGGGCGTCGGCGTCGAAATAGTCCAGGTCCGTGCTGGACACGGGCAGGACGTCCACGCCCGCCTGGCCGAGCGCAGCCGCCACGGCCCGGCCCAGCAGGCCGTTTGTGCCGCCCAGCACCAGCGCTTTTTGTGGCAGGTTGCCGCCGGGCGGATTGCTGCCGGGCAGATTGCCGCCGTGCGGACTCACGCGCGCTCCTTGTACCAGGACTCCATGAAGGTCAGGTACGCGCCGCTCTGGACCTCGGAAAGCCAGTCCGGGTTGGCCTGGTACCAGGCGATGGTCCGCGCCATGCCCTGCGCAAAGGTCACCGAGGGCGCGAAACCCAGCTCGGTTGCGGCCAGGTCGAAGTTCATGGCGTAGCGGCGGTCGTGGCCGGGCCGGTCGGTGACGAAGCGGATGAGCGAGTCGTCGCGCCCTGTGAGGTGCAGGATGGTGCGCACCACCTCGATGTTCTCCATCTCCGCTGCGCCGCCGAAATTGTACACAGCCCCAGCCCGGCCCTTCAAAAGCGCCAGCTCGATGCCCAGGCAGTGGTCGTCCACGAAGATCCAGTCGCGCACGTTTCGGCCGTCGCCGTAGACCGGCAGGGGCTCCCCGGCCAGGGCCTTGCAGTACATAAGCGGGATGAGCTTTTCCGGGAACTGGTAGGGGCCGTAGTTGTTGGAGCAGCGGGTGACGACAATATCCTGGCCGTAGGTCTCGTGATAGGCTCGGGCGATCAAGTCCGCCCCGGCCTTGGAGGCCGAGTAGGGGCTGTTGGGCGCAAGCGGCGTGGTCTCATGGAACTGGCCCGTTGCGCCCAGGCTGCCGTAGACCTCGTCCGTGGACACGTGGACCACGCGGGAAACGCCCGCGCGCCGGGCGCAGTCCAGGATGTTCTGGGCGCCCAGCACGTTGGTCAGCACAAAGGGCGCGGGGTCGTCGATGGAGCGGTCCACGTGGGATTCGGCCGCGAAGTTGACCACCGCGTCGATCTGGTGCTCGGCGAGCAGGCGCGTGACCAGGTCGCGGTCGCAGATGTCGCCGTGGACAAAGGTGTAGGCGTCCCCGGCCTCGGCCGTGAGCGGCCGCAGGTTGCCCAGGTTGCCGGCGTAGGTCAGCTTGTCCAGGTTCCAGAGCCGCCACTCGGGGTGACGCGCGCGCAGGGCGTAGAGGAAGTTGGCGCCGATGAATCCGCAGCCGCCGGTGACGAGCAGGCGCATGGAGGGCTCCTTCAAGCTTGATGTTCGCCGTTTAGTATCCGCTCAAGGGCTGATGCGCAAGGTTGTCGCGCTACCCGGCCAGCCCATTCGTCTGGCGCAGGGCCTCGAAGAGCAGGATGCCCGCGGCCGTGGACAGGTTCAGGCTGCGCACGCCCTGGCACTGGATGGGGATGCGTACGCGGTCCGGATACCGGTCGTGCAGGAAGTCCGGCAGGCCGCGCGTCTCCTGGCCCAGCACGATGGCGTCCCCGGGCCGGAAGGCGAACTCGTGCACGGGGGTGCCTGCGCGGGCGCTGGTGAGCACCATGCGGGTCGGCCCGGCGCAGGCCATGGCCGCCTCGAAGGCCTCCCAGTGCGGGTGCACGGTCACGTCCACAAAGGGCCAGTAGTCCAGGCCCGCGCGCTTGAGCTGCTTGTCGGAGATGGAAAAGCCCAGGGGCTCGATGAGATGCAGCGGCGTGTTTGTCGCCGCGCAGAGCCGGGCCACGTTGCCGGTGTTGGGCGGTACCTCCGGCTGGAAGAGCACGAGGCGCATGGCGTCATAACTCCTGGTTTAGATCCTGGGCTGGAAACGAAAAAGGCCCTGCCTGGGCAGGGCCGATCTCTCTGGTGGTGGGCGATCCGGGATTTGAACTCGGGACTTCCACCGTGTGAAGGTGGCACTCTAACCGCTGAGTTAATCGCCCAGGGAAGGTCTCTCTAATCCAAGCCCCTGCGGCTTGGCAAGAATTTTCTGTTGTCGGCGTCCCCGATTTGCTGGCGCTTGCTCCTGGCCTAGCATTGGAGCGGGCCTGGGTGGCCCGTGTGTCGCTCTGCGTAATTCAGGGATAGGATGATCTGGGGGTGGAGAGGAACCGGTCCAGCTGGTTGGCAAAGGCGTTTCTGTCCGCCAGGCTCAAGGGCGCCGGTCCGCCGGTGGCCACGCCTGAGCTGCGCAGCTCGTCCAGCATGTTGCGCATGGTCAGGCGTGCGCCGATGTTCTCCGCGGTGTAGAGCTCCCCGCGCGGGTTCAGGCCCGTAGCGCCGCGCTCGATGACCTTGGCCGCCAGCGGGATGTCCGCGGTGACCACCA
>JANXYI010000264.1 GCA_025350085.1 Deltaproteobacteria bacterium | reverse complement strand
CGAAGGGCCGCCCGCAAGATCCAGAGGTTGCCCTTGCGCCGGTCGAATTTGCCCAGGATGGGCGTGATCGGGCCGCGCGCGGCGGTCAGGAACTTCCGCAGGGCCGAGAGCTCGCTTTCCGCTCGGGGCGCCGTCACCGGCCCGGGGGCGTGGAACTCTTTGTAGGGGTCCGGCAGGTAGTGCAGGAAGCTCTCGCTCAGGTCGTTGTCTCGCATGTGCAGTTCGTCGATGCTGCACAGTCCGGCAAAGCCGCCACGCCGCTGCACAACGGCCTTCAACCGCCGGGTGTATGGCTCCTCGATGCCCAGATGCGCCTCGCGTCGGCCAAAGGTGACGACCCCGTAGACCGGGGCTGCAAAGCTGAACCCCGGCTCCTCCACGGCAGGGTTGTGGAAGAAGACCTCGTCCGCGTTGACCAGCAGGATGGCGAAGGGGGCCAAGGCGCGGCTGATCTCGGCCACGATTTCCTGGCAATGTGTGCCCAGGGCCACCCTGGCCTGGGCGGGGTCGCCCCAGGCGACATCAGGACAAGCTAGGCGGCAGGTCTGGCGGATCTCAGCCACGGAAAATCCCGGCTGCCCGGTCAGTCCAGCCGTGGCCGCAGCGGCGCCGGCCTCGTGGCCCAGCAGCACGACGTCCAGGCCGGAAGCCAGGCCCCAGCGGGCGAAGGTGCCGGCATACGAATTGAAGTGCCCGTAGTTCAGAACATTGACCAGGACGAGCGGGCTGTTCTGCCGCCCCGGGATCATGTGCGCCGCCGCGTTGTCATGCCAGTCATGTCCTGCCGTGTTGAGGGGGAAGGGCGAAGACCCAGGGGGGTGCCAGCCACGTAATACCCGGCTTTCTGATACGTCCCTGATGGCGGCGCGGTCAATACGTCCGCTAAAGCGCATGTCTCCGCGTAGGGGGTAAAGGCGGCCCGCAATGGCCGGAGAAAGTGTTTGAAGGGGGCGGCGATAGCTGCTAATCTTCTGGGTGGTCTGGGCGTAGGGGCGTGCCGCGGAGTGCGGCACCCGTTTTGCACATCTCGTGCGGGGCCATGCACCGGTTTTGCCCCGGCGTGGACGAGTTGCGAGCAGGAAGGCCATGACGAAGACTGGATATCACTTCCACTCCCCAGGCGAACTCTCAAAGAGCGGCGTGCTCGACGTGGGCCTCAAGTGCGCCCACTCCTGCCGGTTCTGTTATTACAGCTTCATGGCCGAGGCCCGCGAGAGCGTCTCCGGCCAGGGCGGCGGTCAGCATGATGCTCTGCGCCACGCGGCCTTCCGCTCCACCGCAGACTGCCTAGCCATTGTTGACCACCTGGCCGACCGTGGGCTGATCAACTTCGACATCACCGGCGGCGAGCCCACGATGCACGAGGGCCTGCCGCAGATCGTGCGCCGGGCGCGCGAACGCGGCCTGAGTGTGCGCGTCATCACCCTGGGGCAGTTCCTGAGGCAGAAAAACGGCCCGCACCTGCTCGACACCCTTTTGGACGCCGGGGTCACGGACTTTTTGTTCTCGTTGCACTCCGCAAGCGAAGAGGGCTTTTTCGCGGCCACGCGCGGTTCGCTGGGGAAGGTCCTTGCGGCCATGGGCGCCCTGGACAGGGTAGGCTTCCAGTACTGCGCCAACACGGTGATCCACGCGGGCAACCTGGCCGACCTGCCGCGGATCGCCGAGATGAGCGCCGCGCGCGGGGTGTACCACCACAATTTCATCGTCTTCAACGCCTACTACCGCTGGGACTCGCCCGCGAGCATCGCCGGGCTGCAGGCCGCCTACGCGGACATTGCCGGACCCCTCACCCGCGCCGTGGAGATCCTGGACACTGCGGGCGTGGCCGTGACCATCCGCTACCTGCCCCTGTGCGCCGCGCCGGGACTGGAGAAGCACATCGTGGGCGTGGTGGGCGTACACCACGACCCGCACGAGTGGAGGAACCGGGCGGGCAACCCGGACCGTGAGCCCGCGTACTGCGCCGAGCCCCTGCCCGTGCCCGTGGACGGCCCGCGCGACATCTACGCCCTCAAACGCATGGAAGGGGGGCAGGGGGAGCGGCGGCTGGATTTCGGCCCTGACGGGGCCGTGGACATCGTGGCCGAGCGCGGCGACGCCTTCAAGGTCTTCCCGGCCCATTGCCGGGGCTGCGCGGCTATGGACTATTGCGACGGCCTGGATCCCAAGTACATCCTGCTGCACGGGCTGTCCGGGCTCGCGCCCTTTGCGGAGATGCCGGGTAGCGGGGCGCTCATCGACGCGCGCCGGGCTTATCTGCCTGCCTTTGTGCTCAAGCGCGAACCCCTGGCAGATATGCGCGGGGCCATTGCCAACCTGCCGGGCCGCGCAACCCAGCCTTGAGCGGTGGGCAAAAAATCCGTGGCGCGGTGCTTGCATCTTCGGGTGTGGACCGGCCCGGAGCGTCGTGAACTTGGCGCAGCGCCAGACCTTGCCGCTTGCGTCGTGGCGCGGCCTTGACGATCTTTTGCAGGTGGTGCGCCGCACCCCGGCGATTTTTTTGCGAGAAACGGCCCTGGCCCATGCCACGGCCAAGGAGAATTCATGATTCCCCTGTCCGAGATGCAGATCATCCAGATCGACGTGACCAACGCCTGCATGAACCGCTGCTCCAACTGCACGCGCTTCACCGGGCACCATCGCAAGCCCTTTTTCATGGACCTGGAGACCTTCCGTCGCGCCGTGGACTCGCTCGTGGACTTCCCGGGCATGGTCGGCATGATCGGTGGGGAGCCGCTCCTGCACCCGCAGTTTGCCGAGATGGCCGAGTACCTGGCCGCCACGATCCCGGACAAGAAGCGCCGGGGCCTGTGGTCCACGGTGCCGAAGGCCCAGGGCGAGAAGTACGGCGCGCTCATCCGCGAGGTCTACGGCAATTTCTATTTCAATGACCACAGCGTCGACCAGATCCTGCACCAGCCCCTGCTCGTGGCGGCCGAGGAAGTGGTGGCCGATCGGGACGAGATGTGGCGGCTCATCGACGACTGCTGGATCCAGAAGTACTGGTCCGCAAGCATCACGCCCAAGGGCGCGTTCTTCTGCGAGGTTGCAGCCAGCTTCGACATGCTCACGGACGGCCCGGGCGGCTGGGCTGTGGAGCCCGGCTGGTGGAAGCGCCTGCCCGCGGACTTCGCGGAGCAGAAACAGCGCGCCTGCCCGCGTTGCGGCTGCGCCATCCCGCTGAAAAGACGGCCCAGCGCCCAGGAGATCGACGACGTGAGCCCCGGCAACCTGGAGATGCTGCTCGCCCTGCGTTCGCCCAAGGCCCTGCGCGGCCGCGTGGAGATCTACGGCGGCGGCCTGGCCGAGGACTGGAACCCCGGCCCCAACTGGTACATGAGCGAGGTGGAGCGCGATACCGAGCTCGAGTACCGCGAGCGCATCGCCGAGCGCCTGGCTCCAGACGGCGCTGAAGGCGCCTGCGCAGGGAAGACCAAGGACGTCTGCGCCGGGGGCGCCAAATGAACCAGCCAGCCGTCACCACCAGACGCGTACTGACCCGCCGGGGTGTTGTCTGGCTGGGCCAGACCTGCAACCTGCGCTGCCGCTTCTGCTATTTCCAGGCGCGCATCGAGGCCAAGGACCACCCGGAGCACCCGTTCATGGCGCTCGACAAAGCCAAGGCCATCTTCGACACCTTGCGCAACCACTACGGCAACAACGCCATCGACATCCAAGGCGGCGAGCCCACCATTTATCCTGGCATCGAGGAGCTGTGCAGCCACAGCGCCACAATCGGGCTTATGCCCACGCTCATCACCAACGCCCTGGTGCTGGCCAAGCGCGAGGCCTGCCAGAGGCTCAAGGACTCCGGCGTACGCGACCTGCTGGTCAGTGTGCACGGCCTGGGCAAGAATTACGACGACGTGGTCGGGGTGCCTGGCGCGCACGTCAAGCAGATGGCGGCGCTGGACAACTGCGTGGCCGTGGGGATGCCAGTGCGCTTCAACTGTGTGCTCACCAAGTCCTCCCTGCCGCACCTGGCCGATGTGGCCCGGCTGGCGGTTTCCGTGGGCGCGCGCGCGGTGAACTTCATCGCCTTCAACCCCTTCGAGGACCAGCAGAAGGGCGAGCGTTCGCTCGAAGACGTGGCCGCGTACTCCGAGGTCGCGCCGCCGCTTGTGGAGGCCCTGGACGTGCTGAGGGCCGCGGGCATCGAGGCCAACGTGCGCTACTTCCCGCTGTGCCAGGTGCCGGAGGCCTACCGCCAGCACCTCTACAATTTCCAGCAGCTGCCCTATGACCTGCACGAGTGGGACTATGCCTCCTGGTCCTGGACGGACATGAAGCCCCAGCGCACGCGCGAGGGCGGGCTCTCGCCGCTGATCTCCCTGCGCCAGGCCAACTTCCGCTCGCCCATGTACAAGGGCGTGCCCAATTATCTCGACGATCCGAACATCAGCGTGGACGACGAGTACCGCCACAGCGCGCTCATCCGGGCGCGCGAGCACTGCGGCTACAAGTACGGCCCGGCCTGCGCGGCCTGCGGGGCGCAGGACATCTGTGACGGGTTTCATGGCGACTACGCGGCCTTTTTCGGCTTTGGCGAGCTTGCGCCCATTGCCGCGCCCAGCGCCGGTCCGATCACCGACCCGCGCCACTACATCAGCCAGCAACGCAAGACCGTCGAACCCGAAGACGCGGGCTGGGCGCTGTAGCCGTCCGACAGGGAGACCCATCCATGTCCATCCACGACCTCATCGCTCGGCGCGCCAACCCCACGGCGGACCAGGCCCCGGTGGCCCTGCCCTTGACCCTTGAGGATGGGCGGCTGCGCCGCGCCCGGATGCTGAAGCCCAAGGTGAGCTTCATCGTCACCAGCTACAACTACGAGAAGTACATCGTGGAGTGCCTGCGCTCGGTCACGCGCCAGACCTACGCCAACTGGGAGTGCATCGTGGTGGACGACGTGTCGACCGACGGCACGGTGGCCCAGGTGCGCGCCTTTGTGGACAGCCCCGAGGCCGGGGGAAAGTTCACGCTCATCCAGCGCGCGGAGAACGGCGGCCAGATGGAGGCCTTCCGTGACGGGCTCAAAATCGCCACGGGCGCCTTTGTGGTCATGCTCGACGCCGACGACGTGCTGCTCGAGGATTTTCTGGAAGCGCACATGCGCGCGCACCTGTCGGTCAAGACCGTGGCCTTCACCAGCTCCAACCAGTACCAGATCAATGCGCAGGGCGAGATCATCGGCGGCCAGCACATGGACCACCAGGCCCACGGCCACTACCGCCACGTGCGGCTGACGAGCTTCCAGACCGGGTTCTGGATCTGGGCCACGTCCTCGAGCATGGTCTTCCGCCGCAGCACTGTGGAGCTCATCCTGCCCTGTGACGGCACCACCTTCCGCATCTGCGCGGACTACTACATCGCGCACTTCTGCCACCTGATCGGCGACAGCCTGCTCATCCCCACCATCCACGGCTGCTACCGCCGCCACGGGGGCAACAACTTCGGGTCCAACCCGGTGCTCGGCAACATCAACAGCGTGGGCAACCTGGACAAGCACCCGCCCCACGACCTGTTCCGCCAGACCATGATCAGCCACGTGCTGGACAATTTCGATGTCTTTTATCCCATCTTCATGGGCAAGGGCCTGGTGAAGTTCCTGCTCCGGCTGGTGAAGCCCAGCGAGCTGCCCGGGCTGGTGGCGGCCTATCCCCAGGCCTTCCCGCGTCCGCTCTGGCACTATTTGTGGCTGGCCGCGAAGCAGTGGTGGGCCAAGCGCGCCACACCGGTGAGCGAGAAGTTCAAGATCTTGGAACCGCCCAGGGCCACGCCGGCTTGCGGGCAGGAGCAGGCATGACGCGTTTGCTTATCTGGGGCACCGGCGGCCAGGCCGAGAAGATCCTGGCGCAGTTCCCCCACGACACCCACGAGATCACGGCCTTTGTGGACAGCGACCCGGCGCGCCGTGGCCTGTTCCACGGCCTGCCGGTCCTCGGGCCCGCGGCCGCGGCCAGGCTCACCGTGGGCCAGGACTACGACCAGCTGGCCGTGGCCAGCGTCTTCCTGGGCGAGATCCGCCAGCAGGCCGTGGCCCTGGGCATCCCGGCGGAGCGCATTATCTCGGCCGCGTCCCTGCATTTCCTGAATGCCGCGCACCTGCTGACCGCGGCGCAGCTGGCCGAGCTGGCCGGTGTGCCGTGGTGGTACCACGGCTATGAGATCCTGCCCGGCGTGGTCACCCCCGGGGCCTGTGGCTACAAGCCGTGGCTGCTCTCGCATCCCCTGGTGGCCAATCTGACCGGCCAGCGCGCGCTGGACATCGGCGCCTGGGACGGTCCCTACACCCTGGAGATGTCCCGGCGCGGGGCTTTGGTCACGGCGCTCGACATCCAGCCGCCCACCCATTCGGGGTTCGCCGCCATGTGCCGGGTGAATCATCTGCCGGTGCGGCACATCTGCGCCAATGTCTACGACCTGAATCCCGCGGAGCACGGCACCTTCGACCTGGTGACCTTTTTCGGGGTGTACTACCACCTGAAGAATCCGCTGGCCGCCCTGTCCAACATCAATGCCGTGCTGAAGCCGGGCGGATTGGTGCTGGTGGAGGGCGCGGTCCTTGAGGGCGCGCCAATGCTGGACGGCTTTTGGGCCGGCCGCGCGGACGTGATCGAAGCCCTGCGCGACATCCCCATGGGCTATTTCGTCAAGGGCGAGTACGAGGGCGAGTGGAGCAACTGGTGGGTGCCCAACCTGACCTGCCTCTGTCATTGGCTGGAGAGCAGCGGCTTCGAGGTCCTGGAGAGGGGCCTGGTGGAGGGTGGCGCGCGCGGCCTTTGCGTGGCGCGGAAGGTGCAAGCCCTCGCCCCGGAGCACACAGTGCTGCCTCCGGCCTAGGCTGCGGCCGGGATGCCGGTGCCCGCAACGATCCTGTAAGTTCGATTCAAGGAATGTCTGCCATGAAGATACTGCTTGTCTCCCCACCCTATGCCCTGCTTGGCCGGTACTATTTTCCGGTGGGCATCGCCTACGTCTCCGGCATGCTGAAGAAGCACGGCTTCAACGTGGTCTGCCACAACAGCGCCTTGGAGGACGACTGGCAAGAGGCCTTCCGGCGGGTGCTGCTCAAGGAGCGCCCGGATGTGCTGGGGATCGGCTCGCTCACGCCGTCCTACCCGTACGTCAAGTGGATGCTGGGGACAGCCAAGGAGGAGCTGCCGGGCGTCATCACCCTGCTCGGCGGCGGCATCCTGGGCAGCGAGCCGGACCTCTTCGACGCGCTGAGGCCCGACATCGGCGTGGTGGGCGAGGGCGAGGCGGTCGCGGTGGACATCCTGCGCACCCTGGAGCAGGGCGGCGACCTGGGCCAGGTGGCGGGCATCCTCTACCGCGACGGCCTGGGCCAGACCGTGCGCACCGCCCCCCGGCCCTTCATCGAGGACCTGGACACCATCCCCATCCCGGACTACGAGGGCTTCAACTTCCGGGAGTGCTACGCGCATCTGTACACGCACGACATGATCTCCAGCCGCGGCTGCCCGTTCCATTGCACCTTCTGCTACAGCGCGCTGGGTCGGGGCAAGCACCGGGCCCACTCCATCGATTACGTCATCCGCGAGATCAAGCACCTCGTGGACACCTACGGGGTCAGCAACGTGGGCCTCATGGATGAGGTCTTCGCCCTGCGCAAGGAGCGCATCCTGGAGTTCTGCGAAAAGGTGAAGCCCCTGGGCATCACCTGGTACTCCCAGCTGCGTTGCGCCATAGTGGACGATGAGCTGCTGGCGGCCATGCGCGATTCCGGGTGCCACACGGTGTTCTACGGCCTGGAGAGCATGAGCCCGGAAGTGCTGAAGAGCATGAACAAGAAGCTCAAGCCCGCCGAGGTCGAGCGCGCCCTGGAGCAGACCTACCAGAGCCGCATGGACTCCTTTGGCAACTTCATCTTCGGCGACCCGGCCGAGACCACGGCGACCGCCTGGGAGACGCTGCAATGGTGGGTGGACCACCGCCAGTATTTCGTGAACCTGGGCAAGATCGACTGCTGGCCCGGGACCAAGATCTACCACGACGCAGTTGCCAGCGGCGTCATCAAGGACAAGATCGAGTTCATCGAAAAGGGCTGCCCGCTCACCAACATGACGAGCATGCCCTGGGACGAGTTTCTGGACATGCTCAAGCGCGTCTGGGCGCTGCACGAGGGGGTGCTCTTTCCAGGGCGCCTGCTGGAAGCGCGCCTGGAGCCGGATGGCGCGGCCTCGGCGCGCTGCCTGTGCCCGCATTGCGGGGCCGAGACGGTGTTCGAACACCTGGAGCACACGGGCATGCATGGCGACCGGCAGGCCCACCGGCTGAACTGCCAGCACTGCTCCAGGCGCTATGACATTCCCCTGCGGCTGCCGCCGTTGGCGCCCGCGGCCGAGCTTGCTGCGCTGTTCGAGCAGGCCCTGGAGCACCGCAACGCGGGCCGGCTGGATGCGGCCATGGACTGCCTGCTGGAGCTCTTCAAGATCAGCCGGGACCACCCGGTGGCCGTGGTCCTCGGCGCGAGCATCCGCCTGGCCCAGGGCTTTCCGGACCGCGCCAAGGAGCTGGTCCGTCTGGCCCTGCGCAGCAATCCCGCCGAGCCCTTCATGCACGACTGGGCCGCCCGGTGCTATGCGCTCTATGGCGACGAGCGCATGGCGCGCATCTTCCGCGACCACGCCCGTCAGCTGCGCGAGTGCCGCAGCACGGCCCTGGCCGACGCGGACCTGGAGCTTCTGGACCCCATGGAGATCCTCTACCAGAGGATTTTCCCCGGCGGAGCGGACGCGGCCATCGTGGGCGAGCGCCCGGGGGGGCAATGACCCCGAGAGTCATTTTTTCCGTCCTGCGGCAGTTGGGCGTCCTCTTCGAGGCCCCTGGCGCGGGCGAGATCGACGAGCTGCCTGAGGGTGCGGCCCCGGCCCCGGCCCAGGCCGGGGACCACGTCTTCCACGGGCACACCCCCCTGTGGGCTTACGAGCACCCCTACTACGTCAATCCCTTTGCCCAGGAGGGGCTGCCCCCGGTCTACGAGGTCCTGCCCCCGGGCATCGACGTGCCGGGCGTGCTGGCCCGGACGCGCTTCGTGGTCTTTCTCGGCGCGGCGGACACGCCGACCTTCCGCCGCTGCCTGGAGCGCGAGGACGTGCTCCTGCTCATCCTGGAGCCCGATGCCCAGCGTTTGGCGCGTTTCGCCGCCAGCGTTCCGGCGGCCAGGCTGGCCAGGCGCGCGGTGATTCTGCTCGGCGAGCCGGACGCCTTTGTGCCGCCGGTGTCGCTGGTCCTGCCGCCGGAGCTCTTCACTGTGGGCTTCCCGGTGTTCTACGGCCTGCCGGAGTTCGTGGCCACGGAGCAGGCCAAATCCCTGGTGGAGCTGGTGGAGATCCTGTTCTACCGCTACCGCGTGTACCAGCTGAGCGGCCAGGCGAATTTCTACAGCCTGCCCATACGTCCGCTGGTGCGCGGCCTGTTCTTTGACCAGCAGCTGCACACCTACGTCAACGCCGCCGAATTCCTGCGCTGGCCGGACATCCGGCCGCTCAAGGGGGCCTTTCAGGGCGAGACCGCGGTGCTGGTGGCCGCCGGGCCGGATTTGGCCGAGCGCATGGACTATCTGCGCTCGGTTAAGGACCGCGCCCTGATCATCGCCGTGAACAACGCGCTCAAGCCCCTGGTGGCCGCAGGGGTGCGGCCGCACTTCGTGGTGGCCAACGACACCTCCACGCACACCGGCCGTTCCTGGGAGGGTCTCCCGCATCTGGCGGACGTGGCCCTGGTGGGCCACTGCCTGACGGATCTGGGCGGGGAGGTCTTTGGCCGCAAATTCCTGTTCGGCACCTATCTGCCCGAGCTCTACGGCAACCGTCCGAGCCTCCGGCTGCACGGCTCGGTCATCACCACGGCCTTTTCCCTGGCCCGGTACATGGGCGCTTCGCGCTGCGTGTTCGTGGGGGCGCAGCTCTGCTCGCCGGACCCCTGGAGGCTCAGCTACTCGCGCGGGAGCATCCACGAGCCCAGGGCTGAGGGCGAGGCCGAGCCCGAGCGCGAGCTGACCAACGCCTGGCCCCAGCTGGTGCCGGTGGCCGATCTCGCGGGGCAGAGGCGCTACACCACCCTCAATTTCCTGGACGCGGCCCACTGGCTGCGCGACGAGATCCGCGCCTCGGCCATCCCTTGCGTCAACATCACGCAGGAGAGCATCATCAGCGGGCCGGGGGTGCAGTATATCCCCGACTGCCCGGTCAAGGAGACGGGGCGCCTTGGCCGCAGGCTGGGGCGTGTGGCTGCGGCCAAGGCCGTGGAGCTTCCCCGCGGGCTGGTGCTGGCCGCGCTCAGGCGCGACCTTGCGACCTGGACCGCCGTGACCGCCGGGGTGGAGGGCATCCTGGCCATGCAGGGGGCCGACTTTGTGGCCGCCGCCGCCCAGGCCCTGGAGCAGTTCGACCAGGGCAACGTGACCTATCTGGTGCAGCGTTTCGAGGACTTCGACAACCAGCGCTTCCATGCGGCGGTGTTTGTGCCGGGACCGGAAGAGGACAAGGCCTGGGGCCTGCGCTACTACCTGGGCTATGTGGCGCGCATGGCCCGGCACTTCGCCGCGGTGCTGGAGGCGCAGCTTGCGCGGCTGGGCTGAAGCCCGGAAGCGGTCCCGCCCGGCACGTCTCTGCGGCCTCTAGCCCAGCGGCAGCTCCACCACAAACACCGAGCCCCTGGGGCGGCCGGCCTCCACGCGCACACGGCCCTTGTGGTCGGTGACGATGGAGCGCACGATGGTCAGCCCCAGGCCCGTGCCGGACTTCTTGCGCGAGTAGTAGGGCTCGAACATGCGCGCGCGCTCCTCAGGGGAGAAGCCCGGACCGTTGTCGGCCACGGAGATCCGCGCCCGGCCGGTGGAGGCCAGGTGCTCGGCGCGCACGTCCACGGTTCCGCCCGTCTGGTCGGCCAGGCCTTCCAGGGCCTCGGCGGCGTTGGTCAGGAGGTTG
>JANXYI010000227.1 GCA_025350085.1 Deltaproteobacteria bacterium | reverse complement strand
AGTGGAAAAAAACGACGCGCGTGATTCGCGACCAAACGTCGCGTCCATCGAGCACACCAATGTCTGTTTCCTCGGCACGAGCGTGGAAAGCGGCGCGGCCACAGCGGTCATCGTCGCAACCGGCACGGAGACTTACTTCGGCAAAATGGCCAGCAGCCTCGCCGGCCAGCAAGTCGAGACCGCCTTTGACAAAGGCGTCAAGAAATACGTCTGGTTGATGCTCTCGTTCATGCTGGTGATGGTGCCGATGGTCTTCCTGATCAACGGCCTGTTCAAACACAACTGGAAAGACGCCTTTTTCTTCGCGATGGCCGTAGCCGTCGGCCTCACGCCGGAAATGTTGCCGATGATTATTTCCGTTTGCCTTTCAAAAGGCGCGCTGGCGATGTCGAAGAAAAAAGTCATCGTCAAGAAACTCAACTCCATCCAGAACTTCGGCGCGATGGACGTGCTCTGCACGGATAAAACCGGCACCCTGACGATTGATCACGTCATCCTCGAACTGCACGTGGACGTTTTCAAAAACGAGAGTGAAGCTGTGCTCCGCGACGCCTATCTCATCAGCCATTTTCAGACCGGCCTGAAGAACGTCCTGGACCGGGCCGTTCTGTCCCACCACGAGCTGCACACGGAGCTGGGCATCCCGGACTTCCGGAAGCTCGACGAGATCCCCTTTGATTTCCAGCGCAAGATCATGTCCGTGGTGGTGGAGACGCCGGAGCACGTGGTGCGGCTCATCGCCAAGGGCGCCTGCGAGGAGATCTTTGCGCGCTCGGCCTTCTGCGAGCTCGGCGGGGCCACGGTGCCGCTCGACCCGGCCCTGCTGGCCCAGGTCCACGCAGCCTACGAGAAGCTCTCCAGCGACGGCTTCCGGGTGCTGGCCGTGGCCTACCGCGACCTGGCGCGCAAGAGCGTGTACGCCAAGCAGGACGAGACCGGCCTGACCCTGCGCGGCTTCGTGGCCTTCCTCGATCCGCCCAAGGAGACCACGGCCCCGGCCATCAAGGCCCTGGAAGCCCTGGGCGTGGCCCTCAAGGTGCTCACCGGGGACAACGAGCTGATCAGCCGCAAGATCTGCCGGGACGTGGGCGTGTCCACGGAGCATGTGCTCACCGGCACGGACATCGAGGGCCTGGACGAGGCCGCCCTGGCGGCCCGGGTGGAGGCGGTGACGCTCTTTGCCCGGCTCTCGCCCGCGCACAAGCAGCGCATCATCCAGGCCCTGCGCTTACGCGGGCACGTGGTCGGGTTCATGGGCGACGGCATCAACGACGCCCCGGCCCTGCGCGCGGCGGATGTGGGCGTGTCCGTGGACACGGCCGTGGACATCGCCAAGGAGGCCGCGGACGTGGTGCTGCTGGAGAAGAGCCTCATGGTGCTGGAGCAGGGCGTGCTGGAGGGCCGCAAGGTCTTCGCCAACATCCTCAAGTACGTGCGCATGGGCGCCAGCTCGAACTTCGGCAACATGTTCAGCGTGCTCGGGGCCAGCATCTTTCTGCCTTTTGTGCCCATGCTGCCCATCCAGGTGCTGGTGAACAACCTGCTCTACGACTTTTCCCAGGTGCCCATCCCGACCGACGAGGTCGATGCCGAGCAGCTCTCCAAGCCCAAGCCCTGGGCGCTGGACCGCATCACCCGCTTCATCCTGTTCATCGGCCCGTGCAGCTCCATCTTCGACTATGCGACCTTCGGGGTCATGATCTACGTGTTCGACTGCCTGGCGCCGGGCCGGGCCTCCCTGTTCCAGACCGGCTGGTTCGTGGAGTCCATCCTGACGCAGACGCTGATCATCCACGTCATCCGCACCAACGGGCTGCCCTTTGTGAAGAGCCGGGCCAGCTGGCCCCTGACCCTGACCACCACGGGCGTCATGCTCGTCGGCATGTGGCTGCCGTTCTCGCCCCTGGCCGCGTCGCTGGGCATGGTCGCGCTGCCGTCGCTCTACTGGCCGCTGCTCTTGGGCATGTCCCTGTGCTACGTGCTGCTGACCCAGGGCGTGAAGGCGCTGCTCCTGCGCAGGCAGTGGATCTGAGAAAATCGGCTGAAGCCCTTCTTCCTTGAAAGCGGGCGGGCAGGCCGCGGACGTGCGCGGCCTTGGACGGATGCACAACCGCCAAAGGGATCTTTGGCGACAACCAAAGCAGGAAATGCCCATGCCCTCGGACCCTACTGCCGCGACACCCCGCGCTGGCTGGAATTTCGACAACAGCTTTGCCCGGCTGCCGGACCCGCTCTACGTCCGGCTGCGCCCGGTGCCGGTGCGCGCGCCGCGTCTGGTCGTGTTCAACCGGCCGCTCTGCGCAGCCCTGGGCCTGGACGCGGAGGCGCTGGCCGGGGATGCAGGCGCCATGATCTTTGCGGGCAACCAATTGCCCCAAGGCGCGGAGCCCCTGGCCCAGGCCTACGCCGGGCACCAGTTCGGGCATTTCACCATGCTGGGCGACGGCCGGGCCATCCTGCTGGGCGAGCAGCTGACGCCCGCGGGCGAACGCTTCGACATCCAGCTCAAGGGCTCGGGCCCGACCCCGTTCTCGCGCGGGGGCGACGGCCGCGCGGCGCTCGGTCCCATGCTGCGGGAATACCTCGTCAGCGAGGCCATGTTTGCTCTGGGCATTCCCTCTACCCGCAGCCTGGCCGTGGCGGCCACCGGCGAACCCGTGGACCGGGAAACCGTGCTTCCGGGCGCGGTGCTGACCCGCGTGGCGGCCAGCCACATCCGCATCGGCACCTTCGAATACCTGGCGTCGCGCGGAGACCAGGACGGCCTGCGGACCCTGGCCGACTACTGCCTGCGCCGCCACTACCCGTCCTTAAGCGCAGCAGCGAACCCGTACCTGGCACTTTTCTCCGCGGTCGTGGAGCGGCAGGCCACGCTGCTGGCCAGGTGGCTGCACGTCGGCTTCATCCACGGGGTGATGAACACGGACAATATGGCCATTTCTGGCGAGACCATCGACTACGGCCCCTGCGCCTTCATGGACGCCTACGACCCGGCCACGGTGTTCAGCTCCATCGACTTGGAGGGCCGGTACGCCTATGAGAACCAGCCGAACATCGCCCAGTGGAACCTGGCCCGTTTTGCCGAAACCCTGCTGCCGCTCATCCATGCGGACCAGAAACAGGCCCTCCAGCTGGCGGAGGAGGCCGTGCGGGCGTTCCCGGACCTGTTCCGTAGCGCCTGGTTCTCCGGGATGCGGGCCAAGCTGGGGCTCATCACCGAGGAAGACGCTGACCAGGCCCTGATCAAGGACCTGCTCACGGCCATGCAGGAGAGCCATGCGGACTACACCACCACGTTCAGCGCGCTGGCGCTGGAAACGCCCGGGCAGCTCTCCTTGCTCAAGGGTCCGGCCTTGGCCCAGTGGCTGGGGCGCTGGCAGGCGCGGCTGGCGCGGCAGCCGGAACCGTTTGACGCTGCCCAGGCCCTGATGCGGGCCCACAACCCCCAGGTCATCCCGCGCAACCACCTCGTGGAGGAGGCTTTGGCCGCCGCAACGCAGCGGGGTGATTTCTCCGTGCTGGAGCGGCTGCTGGCCGTGTTGGCGAAGCCGTATGAGGTCAGCCCCGAACATTCCGCCTATTGCCTGCCGCCTGCGCCCTCAAGCCAGCCCTACAGGACCTTCTGCGGCACCTGAGGCGTCCGGACGCCCGGCAGGCCAGCGTAGGAGCAACCTGAACAGGCCAGGCCGCCGACTTCCACCTGCTCCCTCCGGGGCCCACCGCCTGCGCCAGGGGGCGGGTGCAGCGGGTACAAGGGGGGGGACAGGGGCAGGGCCCCCTGGCTTTTCTTTTGGTCCGAAATAATTTAGGGACGTTTGGGGCAAGGGGTGCGCCTGCCCTTGCTCACGGTCGATCCACAGCTGTTATGAACCTTACCGCAGCTCCAAGCCGTACGGACAATGACTGATCCAACGCCAGAATCCTTCCCGGCCGCCGCCCTTGGCAGCACCACCGGCACCCGGAAACGCTTTCTCCGGCAGGTGCTGCGCCTTGCCGGTCCCTACTGGAACTGCGAGCGCCGCGCCAAGGTCCGCGGCGCGACCCTGCTGCTCTTGCTGCTGACCATGGCCCAGGTCGGGCTCGCTGTGTGGGGCAACTACTGGAACAGGGCGCTGTACGACGCGCTGGAGCAGCGTTCCGTGCGCGGCGTGCTGATCCAGGTGGCGGTCTTTGCCGTGATCCTGTCATGCTCGCTGCTCATCACGGCCGCGCATCTGATGGTCAAGCGCTGGCTGCAGATCGACTGGCGCGCCTGGCTGACCGAGCAGCTGGTCGGGAGCTGGATGGGCGACGCCCACCACTACCGGCTGCTCTTTTCCGCCGGCGAGCACGACAACCCGGACCAGCGCATTGCCGAGGACATCCGCATCGCCACGGAGAGCGCCATCGGGCTGGCCCACTCGCTGACCTTCAGCCTGCTGATCTTCGGCCTGTTCGTGAACATCCTCTGGTCGGTGTCCGGAGGGGTCGATGTGCCGGGGTTCGACATCCACGTGCCGGGCTACATGGTGCCGCTGGCCTTTCTGTATGCGACCCTGGGCAGCATGTTCGGCTGGGTGTTCGGCCGTCCGCTGGTGCGCACCACCAACGCCCTGCAGACCGCGGAGGCGACCTTCCGCTTCGGCCTGTCGCGGGCGCGGGAGCACACCGAAGCCATCGCCCTCATGCGGGGCGAGCCGCGCGAACGCGCAGTCTCCTCGGTGCGGTTCAGCCAGGTCATGCGCGGCTGGAACAGGCAGTCCCTGGCCTACATGGGCCTGGTCTCCTTCGGCACGGTGTATGGCGGGCTTCTGCCGGTGCTGCCCATCCTGGTCGCCGCACCCCGGTACATCCACGGGGTCATGACCCTCGGCGCGCTGATGCAGGCCGCGCAGGCCTTCCAGCAGCTGACGTCCTCGCTTTCCTGGCCCGTGGACTCCATCGGCGAGATAGCGCGCTGCCGCGCCTCGGCCGACCGTGTGCTGTCGCTCTACGAGGACATGCAGCAGCTGGATGCCACGCCGCAGACGCCGGACCGCCCGCGCATCGTCCTGGAACGGTCGCAGAGCGCCAGCCTGGTGGTCGAGCATCTCTGCATCGCCGAGCCCTCGGGGCGTGTTCTGATCGAGGATTTCAGCGTCGACGTCCAGCGTGGCGAACGGGTGCTGATCACCGGGGACCCGGCGGTGACCGGGAGCCTGTTCAAGGTCATCGGCGGGCTCTGGCCCTGGGGCAGCGGGCGGGTGTGGCTGCCGGGCGACGGCAACCTGTTGTTCCTGGCCCAGCGTCCCTTCCTGCCGGAAGGCACCCTGCGCGAGGCCATCTGCTACCCGTGCCTACAGGATGACTTTTCGGACTCCGCCTACCTCCACGCGCTGGAATGCGTGGGGCTCTCCCGGCTGGCCCCGCGCCTGGACGAGCAGGACAACTGGGAGCAGCTGCTTCCGCCGCGGGCCCAGCAGCAGCTCGGCTTTGCCCGCGTACTGCTGCAGCAGCCGACCTGGGTCTTCCTGGAGGAGGCCACCGACGCCTTTGATCCCGAAGGCGAGCGGCTGATCATGGAGATGCTCCACCGCGAGCTGCCGAACGCGACCCTGCTGAACATCAGCTTCCACCCGGGCCTGGAGAAGCTGCACCACCGCACGCTGAGCCTCAGCCGGGTCGGCGAGACCAAGCTCCTGTTCGGTGAGCGGCGCGTCAACAACGGCAGCCAAAGCCGGGGCGGCGAGACAAGGCTCCCGTTCGGCGAGCGGCGCGGCAACAATGATACGAATAATACGGGCGCGCATTAAAACGGGCGCGCCTGGGAACTGGCCGCGCTAGAACCGCGGCGGCAGCCAGCCCCTCTCGACGCACTCGCGGAAACACCACTCCGGCGTGGTCTCGGTGCGGTAGCTCCAGAAGAACCAGCCCCGGTACAGCTCAAAGGTGAGCAGTTGCGCCGCGCCATAGGCGCGGTAGGCCACGTCCTTCTGGAACTCGCCCATGTTGGTGAGGGCAAAGTCGTATGGACCCTCGGCCCAGAGGGACACGACCTCCAGGTTCAGCCCCAGGCTCCATTCGCCGCAGATGGTGGGCAGCATGAGCTCGCGCTCGATGTCGCGGGCCTCCTGGCCCCACTCGACCCCGGCCTTGCGCAGGTGGCCAAAGATGTCCATGTCCAGGTCCTCGCGGCTGAAGCACTGGTAGCGGTGGATGTCGAAGACCACGTTCTGGTGCTGCGGCGGCTGCAGGAAGCCCAGGTACTCCTGGCGCGAGCGGAAGCCGTCGTGGAACACGATGGCCACGCGCTCCGGAGGACAAAACGCGCGGATGGCCTCATAGGCGCGCAGATAGAATCCCTTCAGGATGTCCGTGGGCACGTCCCAGCGCGGCTCGTTCAAGAGCTCGATGCCGTAGAGCATGCTTTGGGAACCGTAGCGCTCGGCCAGTCGGCCCAGCACGGCCACGGAATGCGCCAGGTACTCCTCCTTGGTGTGCCACTCGACCACGTCCATGATGCCGCCGTTGTCAAAGCCGTTCTGGCAGCCAGGGGCGGCGTGCAGGTCGAGGATGACGTTTAGTCCGAACTCCGTGGCCCAGGCGAAGGCCCGGTCCAGCACCTCGATGCCGCCCGTGACAAAGGGGTGCGGATTCGCGCCGTACTTGGCGTGATAGGGGTACGGCGGGCCGAAAATCCAGTGCCCGAGCGGGATGCGCACGGCATTGACGCCGACGCCGGCCAGCCATTGGAAGTCCTCGCGCGTGATGAAGCGCTCCCAGTGGGCGCGCAACCGGGCCGGGGCCTTGTCGCCCAGCTCCGCGCACCAGGTGGTCTCGTCCGTGGCCGCAAGCCCCGCAAACAGGCTCGGGGTCATCCATTTCTCCAGCACCAGCCAGCCGCCGAGATTGACGCCGCGGAGTTTGCTGCCGCTTTCGTGAACCGTTGAGATAGTCATGAAAAATCTCCTGAATAGGTTTTACAGGGC
>JANXYI010000379.1 GCA_025350085.1 Deltaproteobacteria bacterium | reverse complement strand
TTCAGGTGGAACCTGAAACAGCCCTTTCGGCTTAAAGTGAGCCAGGGGGGAGAAGAGCCCAGTTTTCTCCCCTTTCTGGCTACAAGTTATTTGCCGATCGGGACCCTAACGTGCTGCCGCTCCGTGGTATTCGGGTGCTTTCTCGCGTACTCTTCGGTCACGATCTTGCCGGTGATGGAACAACGGTAGACAACTTTGATGGTGTACTGCTGGGGCATATTATGCTCCTTGCCGCCCATTACCCAATTGCACCTAAAATCGACGTGTGATAGAATGACTTTGTTAGCGACACTCCACCTGGGGTCACACGAGGACTTCTGGTGAGTGACCGGGGCCTTACGGTCACCGAATCTTGAATGAGCCTAGTTTGCAGACTGGGCTTATTCTTTTTTGTTGCCTCTTTTTTCAGGCCGATGCCGGGGGTCGCCCGGTGTCGGCCTGAAAATTGTGGGGGTCTGGGGGGCTTCAAGCCCCCCAGACGCCGGAGGCCGTCTTCCTCTTAAAGCGTTGACAAGTACCGGGCCAGGGCATCGATCTCCTCATCGGAGAGTCCGGCGACGTTGGACATGTTACCGCTGGAAAACCCTTTCAGCTTGCTGTTGCGCAGGGCCCGGGCCACATATTCCGGGTTCTTGCCCCGGTACCTTTTCGGGCCTTGGGGCCCGTGGCAGCGGCAACGGGACTCGAACAGGGCCTTGCCGTCGGGCTGGGGATTTGCGGTGGTCTCGGCCGGGTCCGCACTGTCTGGCGCGGGGCCGGAAGGCTGTGCAGCAGCGCAGGTTGCGGCCAGCAGCAGGCTTGCGGCGAGCAGGGCGAGGGTGCTGCGCATGATTCCTCCAGCGCGCCACGCGGCGCGTCCCCCTTGGCCTTAAGCGTCGTCAAGGGTCGTGCAGTTGCGGCCCGCGTTTTTGGAGCGGTACATCAGGGCGTCGGCGCGCTCGGTCAGGGACTCCAGGGTGTCGGCGGCCACAGCCAGGCTGCCGCCCACGGACACTGTGACGCGGAGCAGGCCGTCCGGCAAGGGCAGGGCGGTGGTTTCAACCAGGCGGCGCATGCGCTCGGCAACGGTCCTGAACATGGCCGCGTCGACACCGGGCACCAGGGCGATGAACTCCTCGCCGCCCCAGCGACTGACCCTGTCCGCCGAGCGCAGGGCGTACGTGAGGGTCTTGGCCACCATGACCAGCACCCGGTCGCCGACCTCATGGCCATAGGTGTCGTTCACGTCCTTGAAGTTGTCGATGTCCACGAAGAGCAGGCCGAAGGGCATCTGGAAGCGGCGCAGGGCCGTGACCGCGCGCTCGAACTCCAGGCTGGCGAAGCGCCTGTTGCCCAGCCCGGTGAGCGGGTCAGCCAGGGCCATGTTCTTTAAGACCTTGAGTTCATGAATGATGTCGAGCTTAGCCGAGTTGTCAGTGAAGATTTCCACGGCCCCGATGATGCGCCCGGCCTTGTCGCGCATGGGCGCGATGCGGATGCTTACCGGCACCCGGTGCCCGTCCTTGTGGTGCAGAAAGACCTCGGCCTCGCGCGGGATGCCGTCCTTGATGGTGCTGTCCAGGGGGCAACCGCTCAGGCAGAGCTGCGTACCGGTCTGGTCCACATGCATGAGCAGGTTGTCCGCACAGCTGCGGCCCAGGACCTCGTCGGCGCTGTAGCCGGAGATGCGCTGTGCCCCGCGGTTCCAGTAGGTGAGGTTGCGTTCGGCGTCGACGAAGTAGACCCCGTCGTAGAGGCTGTCGATGAGATCCTTGTAGAAGTCCTGGGGCATAGTCTCCTCGTGGAAGCTTGCGCACAAGGCAAGCGGGCGTTCACTCACATTACAAATACTGGCCCCAGGGGCCGCCGTCAATAGCATTAATGAATGGATAATGCTTACTGGTTGGGCGCATTCATGTGAACTGCGGAGCTGTTGGGTACTGCGTCTTTGGCAACGACAGTATTTGCCGCAGGGAGAAACCGCGAGGGTTCGGGGTGAAAAAAGCAGGGCGCCCGGGGTCTGGCCCGGACGCCCTGCTGGCGTCGGCGTTGATGCGGGGGCGGGCTAGAAGCAGACGGCCACCAGGTTGAAGGCGGCGTAGTTGTTGTCCGGGTTCTCGGCGTATCGGCAGCCCATGCGCGAGGCGTCGCGCTTGTTTATGATGTCCTTGTCCGAGCCCACGTAGTGCGGGCATTCGTTGTTGAAGCACACGACGATGACGCCCCAGCCGCTTTCGGGCGGGGCCAGCCACGCCTCCATGGGCTTGTTGCAGTGCGGGCAGACGCGGTCTTCCAGTTCGGTGATGATGCCGGCATATTCGTGGATCACGAGGTAGGCTCCTTGTTGCTGTCATGTGAGGTCGAACGCGGCATAGGTAAGTCTTTGCCGCGCCGCGTCAAGAGGCCTTCAGAAGGTGGTTTTGCGGGGGGCCTGTTCCGTTGCCTCCTGCTCCGGAGCTTCCCGCCCTGGAGCTTCCTGATCTGGCCCAGAGGCTTCCTGTTCCGGCTCATCGGACAGCTGCCCGGGCAGGGCGAGGCCGGGTGTGGACTGGCTGCCGGACTCGCGCAGCTCGCGCAGCAGGCGGAACAGCGCGCGGCTGGAACGGGGCGGCTTGTTCTTCTCCAGTTCGGCCCGGGCATTGCGCGAGAGCTGGCGGATCTTGCTGCGGACCTCGGTCTGTTCGGCCTCGGGCGCCAGGGCCACCATGTCCGCAAGGCCGGACTCGTCCCCGGCGAGCAGCGCGGCGCGCCAGGCCTCCACCACGTGGAACTCCCGGGCCTGGCTGCGGTTGCCCGCCTCCATGTCCTCTACGGCGCGCTCCAGCGGGTCGGCATCGGTCTCGCGCATGAGCGCGCCGATGAACTGGAGCTGTCGGCGTTTGGCCTCGTGCTTGCTGAGGGCCTTGTACTCGCGGATGGCCTCTTCCAGGCGCGGCGGCAGGTCCAGGCGCCCCAGCGCCGAGTCCGGCAGCTCGGCCAGCTTGCCGCCGAGCACCTGTAGGGCGGAGCTGTCGCGTTTCTTCTGGGAGCGGCTGGGCGGACGGGGATCGGTGTGGTCGTAGGTCTTGGGCTTGCGCATGGACTCCTCTGGTCGATGGATCGGATCAGGTGTCGTGGGCGGTGTCGATTGGCCGGGCATATTGTCCCTGGTTTGGCCGCTCCTGGCAAGGGCTGAAACAGACGGCCCGGTCAACGGCCCAAGAGCGGGGTTCTTGCTGTCTCCCCTTTACCTTTTGTGTCCACTTGCGCTAGAAAGATGACAGTATGCAGCACGTCCAGCACAACACCCCCTTGCCCGTGGGCCTGCCCGAGGGTTTGACAATCCGCGAGGAAGCGCCCGGCGCCCTGACGCTCAGCTTTGCCTGCGACCTGGACAGCGCGACGGTGGCCGGGCTCTGGGCCCCGGTGCTGGACCGTGTCCGCTCGCGCGCAGCCGGAGCGGATACAGGATCCGGGCCTGGAGCCGTGCGCCTGGAATTCCTGCCGGACTGCTACATCGACGGGGCCGGACTGGCCCTCTTGGTGAAGCTGCGCGCCGAGGCCGAGGCTCGCGGCGCGCAGGTCACGCTCACGGGCCTGTCCGAGAGCCAGGAGCACCTGCTCGGCCTGGCCGGGCAGGCCGAACGCGTGGCCAGCCAGAAACCCCATGACCGGCGGGGCCTCAGGGTGCTGATCCAGTCCGGCGTGGGCGACATCCTGACCACCAGCGCCGAGATCATCTCCTATGTGGGCGAATGCGCCCTGGTGCTCTGGGACTCTCTCCGCCACCCGGAGCGTGTGCGCTGGAAGGACGTGCTGCTCTCGGCCCTGGCCGTGGGCGTGGAGTCCATGCCCATCGTGCTGTTGATCGGCTTCCTCATGGGGCTGATCATGAGCTTCCAGTCGGTGATCACCCTGCAGCGCTTCGGGGGCGAGATCTTTGTCCCGAACATGCTCGGCCTGGTCATGTTCCGCGAGATGGGGCCGCTGGTGACGGCCATCCTGCTGGCCGCGCGCTCGGGCTCGGCCTTTGCGGCGGAGATCGGCACCATGCGCGTCAACGAGGAGCTGGACGCGCTGGCCACCATGGGCATCAGTCCTGTGCGCTTTCTCGTGGGGCCGCGCATCCTGTCCTCGCTTTGCATGGTGCCCTTCATGGTCCTGTTCTTCAACTTCGCCAGCCTGGTGGGCGGGGCGCTGGTCATGCTCTCCATCGGCTTCCCGCTGGTGACCTTCACCTCGCGCGTGTTCGACAACGTCACGGGCACTGATCTGACCGGTAGCCTGGCCAAGATCATCGTCTTCAGCCTGCTGGTGGCCGGGGTCTCCTGCCTGCGCGGCCTGCGCACCGGCGGCGGGGCCAGCGCGGTTGGCCGCAGCACCACCGCGGCCGTGGTCAGCGGGCTGATCCTCATCACCATCGCCGACGGCCTGTTCGCGGTGCTGTTCTATTACCTGAAGATTTGATAGGGGTTGGCCGGGAACACAGCCATGAACGTCAACGACGACATCATCATCAGCGTGCGCGATCTTTCCTGCGCCTACGGCCCGGAGGTCGTGCTGAGGGACGTGGGCTTCGACGTGCTGCGCGGCGAGGTCTTTGTGGTCATCGGCCGCTCCGGCTGCGGCAAGAGCACCCTGCTCAAGCACATGATCGGACTGCTTGAGCCCGTGCGCGGCAGCATCCTGCTGGACGGCCGCGACATCGTCACGGCCAGGGGCGCGCAGCGCCTGGAGATTTTGCAGGGCATCGGCGTCATGTACCAGATGGGCGCGCTGTTCGGGTCCATGTCCACCCTGCGCAACGTGGGCCTGCCGCTGGAGGAGTACACCGACCTGCCGCAGGAGGCCGTGGACGCCATCGCCCGGGTCAAGCTGTCCCTGGTGGGTCTGGAGCGCTTCGGCCACTACATGCCCACCGAGCTCTCCGGCGGCATGGTCAAGCGCGCGGCCATTGCCCGGGCCATGGCCCTTGACCCGCCCATCCTGTTCCTGGACGAGCCCTCCGCGGGCCTGGACCCCGTGACCTCGGCCGGGCTGGACAGCCTGATCCGCAGCCTGGCCGAGACGCTGGGCATCACCTTTGTCATCGTCTCCCACGAGCTGCCGAGTATTCTTTCCATCGCCGACCGGGTCATCCTCATGGACGACGGGGTCAAGGGCATTGCGGCCACAGGCGACCCGCGCGAACTGAACGCTTCGAGCCGGGAGCCCGAGGTGCGCCGGTTCTTCGACCGCGAGGTGGCGAAGCGCGGCGCGCACAGGCCCGAGAAGAGGCCCGGCATCCGCCCGGCCGCAACGCAGGAGGCCCGGCCATGATCCGCCTCGGCGACCATTTCAAGCTCGGCCTGTTCGTCATCGGCGGCGCGCTCTTGCTCGTGGTGGTGCTCTTCGCCCTGGGCGCGGGCCGCTTCCTGAACAAGACCTACATCGTCGAGACCTACATCAACGAATCCGTGAACGGTCTGGAACAGGGCTCGGCGGTGAAGTACCGCGGCGTGCGCGTGGGCAGCGTCTCGGAGATCGGCTTCGTGGCCGAGAAGTACGGCGCCAAGGCCGAGGGCTACCGCTACGTCTACGTGCAGTGCACCCTGGACAAGGATCTCTTCGGCAGCCTGGGCAATAAGTCCGCCGCAGCGCAGGCCGCGGACGAGGTCGCGCGTGGCCTGCGCGCCCGGCCCATCTCGCAGGGCCTCACCGGCCAGCTTTTCCTGGGCCTGGACTACGTTGACTCGGCGCACAACCCGCCCCTGCCCATCAACTGGGAGCCCGCCAGCATCTACATCCCCTCGGCGTCCAGCACCCTGTCGCGCGTGGAGCAGGCCGTGCTCGGCATCAGCAACACCCTGGGCGGCCTGGAGAAGGCCGAGCTGCCCGAGGCCGTGAGGAGCTTCCGGCGCTTTGCGGACAGCGCCAGCAACGTGCTGGAGGGCACCGACGCCCGCCAGGTGGGTGTGCGTCTGTCAGCCACCCTGGAGCAGGCGCGCATGCTTCTCGCGCGCATCAACACCCTGGTGGCCGACCCGGCCGTGGACACGCTCCTGCCCGACGCGGCCAAGACCATGGCCGGGGCGCGCAAGCTGGTGGAGGGCTCCGGCCCGGACGCCGCGGTCCTGCTGCGCGAGGGCCGTGAGACCGCGACGAGCCTCAAGGCCTCGGCCAAGGCCCTGGAGGCGTTTTTGACCAGTCCGGAGACCAAAAAGCAGCTGGACGAGATGCCGGGGACCATGGAGCAGGCGCGCCAGACCATAAGCGAACTCAAGGGCGCCGCGAAGCGGCTGAACGCCGTGCTGGGCCGGGTGGAGGACCTGACGGCCTCGCAGCAGGCCAATGTGGAGTCCATCCTGGACAATGCACGCCAGCTCATCGAGAACCTGCGCGAACTCACCGGCGATGCCAAGCGCTACCCCGCAGGGGTGCTCTTCGGCCCGGCTCCGGCCAAAGCGCCCCTGGGCGGGCGGTAGGGGGAATGATGCGGCGCGCACAGAGGAATTCGACCCTGGCCCTGGTTCTTGCCCTGGTCGTGGCGGCCTTGGTTCTGGGCTCCTGCGTGAAGCTGGAGCAGCAGCCCGTGGACAAGCACTTCTACGCCCTGGAAGTGACGCGCCCCACGGTCGCGGCCACGGGCGCGGGCACGCCCGCTTTCCCGGCCACGCTGCTTGTGCGCCGCCTGCAGGTCGCGCCGCGTGTGGCGGGCCGCGAGCTGGTCTACCGCATGGACGAGTCGGCCTGGACAGCGGACTTCTACAACCTCTTTTTTGTGGCCCCGGCGGACATGCTGACCCAGGACCTGCGCGCCTGGCTCAGTGCTGCAAACCTGTTCGCCAACGTGGTCGACCCCGGCAGCCTGGTGGCGCCCGCCTACATCCTGGAGGGCAACGTCAGCGCGCTCTACGGCGACTTCGCTCCCGGTTCAGGAAAGGGGCCAGCCCAGGCCGTGGTGGAGATGCAGTTCCTGCTGCTCAAGGTCACTGGCGGCGAACGCAGCGTGGTCCTGACGCGCGACCTGCGCAAGACCGTGCCGCTTGCCGCCAACACCCCGGCCGAGCTGGTGCGCGCCCTGCGTCAGGGAGTGGCCGGGATCAACGCCGAACTGGAGACCGCCCTGCGCACGGCTGTGCCCGCGGCGGTTCCGCCAGCGTCGACAGGCGGCAAGTAGCCCTGCGCACAGCCGGACGGCCAGCACCCGCCAGCACCCCGATGGCTCAGCGTTGGCCCCGGCCCAGGTAATGCTGCGCCGGGGCCGCGTTGCGTGTGGGCCCGTCGGAAGCAGGCAGGAGCGGGGCGTTTCAGGCGAGATTCTACGCGGGCCGCTCCCCGGCCAGGCACTCTTCAGCCATGCGGATGGACGGCAGCAGCGCGAAGCGGGTGTCTCGGCAGCGCCGGGCCAGCTCCGGGCACTGGGCCAGGTCAATGATGGGCGCGTACGGCGGCAGCACGTGGACATTGCGCGCATAGAAGAGGATCAGGGTCTCCAGCCGGTTGAACAAGGCCGGGCGGTCGTGGTCCACCTGGTCAAAGGCCTCGGTCATCCAGCCCTCGGTGTGGAAGCCCAGGGCGTAGATGCGGCCTGTCTCCTGGTTGGGCTCCTGGCCGGACCCTTGCCCGGAGGAAGGCACCGGGCCGATGCACGCGTCTTTCCAGACCAGGGTGTCCAGGGCCGTCTGCACAGCGTGCGCAGGCAGGTCCGGGCAAGCGTTGTCCAGAAGCAGGGCCCGTTCGTAGCCGCGCGTGAACACGAGCCGGAAGGCGTTGCGCTGTTGCACGGTGCGGTTGCGGCCCAGCGCGCTGGCAATCTTGAATTTCCCCTTGCCGAGCACGGCCCTGGCCTGGTCCTTGTCCTGGGCCGGGTCCTGGCCTGGGTCGAGGAACAAAAACACGTCGGCGTCCACGTCGGCCAGGGTGCGCAGGGTGTCCTTCAAGAGGGCCAGGGCCAGGGGATCGGCCACGCCGCTGGCCAGAACCTCAGGGGTGAGCACGGGCAGGGGATGGTTGGCGAAGATGAGCAGGGCGGATTTCATGCAGGTCTCCTGCGGCGCGGGTGAGATTGCTGGTCCCGGCGGCCCGCACACAGTAAGCACCCGGACCCGGCCTGGCAACCCCGGCAGGGTATGCTCCGCCTGCGGCCTTGAAGCCCCGGGCCAAAGGGCATAGAAAGGCTGGCACAGTCATGATCACAGGAACACCAAGGGCTGCGGAGGGTGCATGCGCAAGGACGTGACGGAGGACAAAAGCGTGGTGGCGGAGATTTTGAACCGCGCCGAGTACGTGACCCTGGCCCTGGTGGACGACGAGGGGCCGTACTCCGTGCCCGTGAACGCCGCCTTTGAGGACGGGGTGCTCTATTTCCACTCGTCCTTGAGGGGCCGCAAGGCCGAGGCCCTGCGCCTGGCCGTGGACAGGGGCGTGCCCGTGGCCTTTTCCGCGGCAGTGGACCTTGCGCAGAAGACCGGCGAGCTGGCCTGCCAGTGGGGCTACATGTTCCGAAGCGTGCTGGGCTCCGGAACCGTGCGCCTCATCGAGCAGAGCGGGGACAAGGTCGCGGGCCTGAACGCGCTCATGCGCAAGTACGCGGGCCGCGACGGCTACCCGTACGACGAGGGCATCCTGGACAAGACGCTGGTGGTGGCCCTTGACGTGGACCGGGCCACGGCCCGGCTCAAGCTGACCTAACCCTGACGGATGAGGAGGTGCCATGGTCGTCTGCTTCCTCGGCGATTCCACTGTCCAGGGCATCGGCGACACCCAGGCCCTGGGCTGGGTGGGCCGCCTGGCCCAGGCCTGCTTTGCCAAGGACCCTGCGCGCGCCACGGCCATGACCCTGTGCAACCTGGGCCTGCGCGGGGATTCCTCCCTGCGCGTGGCCGCGCGCTGGCGCGAGGAGACCGCCCGGCGCCAGCGGCCGGGCGAGGCGATGGCCCTTGTCTTCAGCTTCGGCGCGGCGGACCGGCCCCAGCAGGTGCCGCTTTCTGCCGCTGTTGCGGCCACGCGGGACATGCTGCGTGAGGCCTCGGCCTTGGGCCGCACCCTGTTCATCGCACCGCCGCCGTCCAGCGACCCGGCCTGGGCCGCGCAGAACCGCGAGGTGGGCCTGGCGCTGCTCGCCGTGTGCGCGGAGCTGTCCGTGCCCGGCTTCGACCTCTTTGCCCCACTCAGTGTCTCGCCGCGCTACCTGGCCAGCCTGGCCGCAGGCGACATGATCCACCCGGACGCCGCGGGCTACGCCGAGATGGCCGGGCTGCTCAGGCCCTGGCCGCCCATGCTGGAATTGCTCGGACTCTGAGACCGCGCAATTGCCCTGGCCGGGCCGTTGTCTCCGGGCCGCAAGTAGGGTAGGGCATGGATAGGCCGAGTCCCGCGCCGCCCTGTCCTGAAGGTCGAAGCCCAACCCGGAGTCCATTGCATGACAACCAACGCCAGCCAGCCGGTCTTCATCGAACCCTTTGACCTGTACCTCTTCGGCAAGGGCGAGCACTGGGATCTGTACCGCATCCTGGGCGCGCACCCGCACGAGCAGGAGGGGGCCAGCGGCTACCGCTTCGCTGTCTGGGCGCCCAACGCCCGCTCGGTGAAGCTCGTGGGCCCGTTCAACGACTGGCGCGGCCGCAGCCATCCGTTCTATCCCGTGGGCTCCTCGGGCATCTGGGCCGGGTTCGTGCCTGGTCTGCCCAAGGGTGAGCTGTACAAGTACGCGGTCAAGGACGGCCACGGCCACACCACCTTCCGCACCGACCCCTTTGCCCTGTTCGCCGAGATGCGGCCGGGCAACGCCGCGCGCACCTGGAACCTGGACGGCTTTGCCTGGACCGACGCCGACTGGCTGGAGGACCGCAAGCGCCACAACCCGCCGCTCAACCGCCCGCAGTCCGTGTACGAGGTCCACGCGGGCTCCTGGCGCCTGCGCGACGGCCAGTTCCTCTCCTACCGCCAGCTGGCCGAGGAGCTGATTCCCTACGTCAAGTCCCTGGGCTTCACGCACATCGAGTTCATGCCGCTGGCCGAGCACCCGCTGGACGAGTCCTGGGGCTACCAGACCAGCCACTATTTCGCGCCCACCTCTCGCTTCGGCGAGCCAGACGACCTGCGTTTCTTCGTGGACCGCTGCCATCAGGAGGGCGTCGGGGTCATCCTGGACTGGGTGCCGGGCCATTTCCCCAAGGACGACTGGTGCCTGGGCCGCTTTGACGGCACCGCCCTGTTCGAGCACGAGGACCCGCGCAAGGGCGAGCACCCGGACTGGGGCACCTATATCTTCAACTACGACCGCCACGAGGTCCGGAACTTCCTGCTGGCCAACGCGCTTTACTGGTTCAAGGAGTTCCACATCGACGGCATCCGCATCGACGCCGTAGCCTCCATGCTCTACCTGGACTACTCGCGCGAGGCCGGGGACTGGATCGCCAACGAGTTCGGCGGACGCGAGAACCTGGCCGCCATCGAGCTTCTGAAGCAGCTGAACACCGTGGTCCACGCCCACTACCCCGGCGCGCTGATGATTGCCGAGGAGTCCACGGCCTGGCCCGGGGTGTCGCGGCCAACCTACACCGGCGGGCTCGGCTTCACCTTCAAGTGGAACATGGGCTGGATGAACGACACGCTCTCCTACTTTACCAAGGAGCCCATCCACCGCGCGTACCACCACAACGACCTGACCTTCTCCATGCTCTACGCCTTTACCGAGAACTTCGTTCTGCCGCTGTCCCACGACGAGGTCGTGCACGGCAAGGGCGCGCTGTTGTCCAAGATGCCCGGCGACATGTGGCAGCAGTTCGCCAACCTGCGCCTGCTCTTATCCTACCAGTGGGCGCATCCGGGCAAGAAGCTCCTGTTCATGGGCTGCGAGTTTGGCCAGTGGAACGAGTGGGACTGCAAGCGCGAGCTGGACTGGCTCCTGCACAGCTTCGACACGCACACGGGCGTGGCGCGGCTGGTGGGCGACCTGAACCGCGTGCTGCAAGCCAACCCGGCCATGTACGAGGCGGACACGAGCTGGAAGGGCTTCGAGTGGATGAATGTCCACGACTGGAGCAACTCGGTGCTGTCCTTTTCGCGCATGGCGCCAAACCGGGCGCCGGTGCTCTGGGTGTTCAACTTTACCCCTGTGGTGCGCCACAACTACGGGGTGCGCTGCCCCGGAAACGGCCTTTGGCACGAGATCCTGAACTCCGACGCCGGGATCTACGGCGGTTCCAATGTGGGCAACAGCGGCGGGGCCCAGGCCTGGGACCACGGCGGGGCCACGTACCTGAACCTGACCCTGCCGCCGCTCGCTGCCATGGCCTTTGTGCCGGGCTAGGGAGGGCACATGACTGTCCATCCGTTGGGCCATACCCTGGCCGTCACCCTGGGCGACCCCTGCGGACTGGGGCCGGAGCTCGCTGTCCGCGTCCTGGCCGACAGCCCGCAGCACTACCAGGAGCGCGGCGAACGCCTGCTCATCCTCGGGCCGCTGTCACCTCTTGTGCGCGCGCTGGAAGGCCGGCCGCGGTTCTTCGAGGTCCTGGACGACCCGGCCCAGATCGCCGAACAACTGGCCGGGCGCGGGCCTGGCGTCTATTTTGCGGAACCCAAGGGCCTGGCCGAGCTGGACTACCCGCCCGGCGCAGCCTGCACCGCTGGCGGCCTGGCCGCTGGCCGCAGCCTGGAGTTGGCCGTGCGTCTGGCCAAAACAGGCGTCATCCAGGGGCTGGTGACCTGCCCGCTGAACAAGGCCAGCCTGCAGGAGGCCGGGTTCAACTTCCCCGGGCACACGGAGTTCCTGGCCGAGGGCCTGGGCGTGGGCCGGGACAACGTGACCATGCATTTGTGCGGCCCCATGCCGCCTCCTCATGCGCAAGGGGGGCCCGGCCAGCAGGTGCTGCGCGTGAGCCTGGTGACCACGCATCCGCCGCTCTCCGACGTGCCCCGGCTGGTGACGCGCGAGCGCATTTTGCGCAGCCTCAGCCACACCGCGGATTTCGTGGCTCGGCTCGGCCTTGTCGGTCCTGGGCATGGCCCCATCGGGGTCTGCGGCCTCAACCCGCACGCCGGGGAGTCCGGCCGCATCGGCCGCGAGGACGAGGAGGTGGTCGGCCCGGCGGTGCGCGAGGCCAAGGCCGCGGGCCTGAACTGCGAGGGCCCGATTCCGGCGGACACGCTGTTTCATTTTGCCGCGCGCGGACGCTACGCCGCGGTGCTGGCCATGTATCACGACCAGGGCCTGGCCCCGCTCAAGCTCCTGCACTTTGGCGAGGCGGTGAACGTGACCCTCGGCCTGCCGATCATCCGCACCTCCCCGGACCACGGCACAGGCTATGACCTGGTGGGCACGGGCAGGGCCAAGTTGACGAGCTTTGTGGCGGCGCTGGACATGGCGCGGCGGTTGGTGGGGTAGGGGCGGGTATGCGTCAGGCGTTGCTGCGCACCGCGTTTGTCGTGTTGCTGCTTGCGGTCACGCCGAGCCAGGTCGGGGCCGAGGGGGTGCTGCGCCAGCCCCAGGGGCCGCGCACCCTGTACCGCCCCCAGCATCCCTGCGTCCCCGGCCAGAACGCCACGGACCCGGACTGCCGCGAGGCGCGCCGCCTGGACTGCCTGGGCACGTGCCGGCACGACTTCACGTACAACGGCGACATGATGTATCTGCGCTGGTGCGAGCGGGGGTGCGGGGAGAAGGGGGAGAGGTAGAGGGCTTTGTGGCGGCGCTGGATTTGGCGCGGCGGTTGGTGGGGTAGGGTTTGTGATGACTACGCCGGGAATTATGGCATTCTGTATTTCCGCAACTGCGAGCGGGTGCGAGGTGGAGTTGTGATCATGCCGGGAGGAGAGGAGTTAGGGGGGCGACACCTTTATTTGTAATGCTTCAGTTTCATGATCCTTTCAATGCAAAGTAAAAATGTTAACACTTTGTATGCATTAATAAAGCTGTCAAAAAAATCTGCCAACAAAATAGTGTCGTTTTTGCCAAGTGATATTGTTTGACTCTTCATGTCGAATATTAGATCGTTATGGCCAATTTTATTTCTAAGATTTCTATTTAGTGCGCTGTATATGTCGTTCAAGGCCGGTTCATCAGTAAAAGCAAATTCTTTTTTTGATGACATTCGTTTTGAGAAATTAGTCAAAGACTCTTTCTCTCCGTTTGACCATTGTTCAATGTTTCCTCTCGCCGATAGGTTGTATATCGGTGCAATATAAAGCAAGCCTTGAATTGCTAGCTCATAAGCATCCACGTAAATTGATTTTAATTCATTAAAGTCACTACGAAAAATGACGTAATCGTTTAGGTTGGCACCTTTTTTGGTTAGTCCTGAATATGCCACGCCAAGGATAATCGCATCGAATTTTTCTAGGTATCGTATGAATAGTTCGATTAGCCGTTTGGAAAAGTTGGCATAGCTGTACTTGGTCCAATACGAATTTAGCAAATTGTCACAATCCGTTCTGTGATTCTTGATGCACGTTGCAAGGTTCTTAAGTACATCTGAAAATGCCCCATTGAAAATTTTATCCATAAATCCTGGGAGTGAAAAATTTGCTAGCAGGCTGTGATAGTGTCCAATTACTTTGTGTTTGTCATTGCC
>JANXYI010000138.1 GCA_025350085.1 Deltaproteobacteria bacterium | reverse complement strand
GGTCGAGCTGGCCACGCAGATCATGCCGCGCAAGTCCCCGGCCCTCAGCCAGTCCGGCGCCCCTGGCCAGCCCGGCGACGAGGCCGTGTTTGACTCCACCCCGGCGCACAGCCTGGAACTCCTGGCCTCGGCCCTGGGCGGGCTACTCACCAACCCGGCCCTGCCCTGGTTCGACCTGCGCCTGGGCCGCGGCGCGCCCGACGACGAGGCTGTGCGCCGCTTCCTGGGAGACTGCCGCGAACGCCTGCTCCAGGTCTTCAACGCCGAGGCCACGGGTTTCCAGACCTGCGTCCATGAGCTCTATCTCGACCTCTGCCTCTTCGGCACCGCGGTCATGCACGTGGAGGCCGACCCGGACTCGGTGGTGCGCTTCAGCGCCCGGCCCATGGGCGAGGTGTATCTGGCCGAAGACGCCCGCGGCGTGGTCGATACCGTCCTCCGCCTCCACAGCCTCACCGCGCGCCAGGTCTGGCAGCAGTGGGGCCAGGCCTGCTCCCCGGACGTCCAGCGCCTGGCCGAGGACGCCCCCGAAGAGCGCGTGGAGATCCTGCACGCCGTGTTCCCGCGCCTGGGACGCGACCCCAACAGTCCGGCCAACAAGGACTTCCCGCTCGCCAGCCTGTATCTGGAGGCCGGCACCCGCCACCTGCTGGAGGAGTCCGGCTACCTGGAGATGCCCTTCATGTGCCCGCGCTGGGCCAAGGCCCCGGGCGAGGCCTACGGCCGCGGGCCGGGCCTCACCGCGCTCTCCGACGTGCGCGTGCTGAACGCCATGAGCCGCACCGCGCTCATGGCCGCCGAAAAGATGTCCGACCCGCCGCTCATGGTGCCTGACGACGGCTTCCTCGGCCCCATTCACTCCGGGCCGGGCGGGCTGTCTCACTACCGCGCGGGCTCCCAGGACCGCATCGAGGCCCTGCCCGTGCGCGTCGACCTCGGCGCCATCGAGGCCATGGCCGAACGCCGCCGGGCCTCGATACGCAGCATCTTCCTGGCCGACCAGCTCAGCCCTGCCCCGGCGAATACCACCGCCACCGAGGCGCTGCTGCGCCAGAACGAGAAGATGCGCGTGCTCGGGCCGACCCTCGGGCGCATGCAGACCGAGTTCCTGGCCCCGCTCATCGAGCGCGTGTTCAACATCCTGCTGCGCGAGGGCGAGCTGCCGCCCTGGCCCGCCAACCTGCCCCAGGGCTCGCTCCACGTGGACTACGCCTCGCCCATTGCGAGAGCCCAGCGCCAGGCCGAGGCCCGGAACCTGGACCAGGCCGTGCGCTACCTCGCGCCGCTGCTGGCCCAGGGCGACCCCTTCCACGTGCTCGACAACTTCGAGCCCGACGCCATTGCCCGGCACGCCGCCTCCCTCTTCGGGCTGCCCACAGACTACCTCAGGCCCGCCGAGGCCGTGCAGGAGATCAGGCAGGCGCGCCAGGGCAGGGGGTAGGAGTGAGAAAGAGAAGAAGGGAGAGAAGAGAATAGCCTCTGGCGGCCGGGGGGCTTGAAGCCCCCCGGTCCCCCCCGTTGGTATCTCTGGAGCCTGCCACAACCCTGAATCGTTGAAAATATACTGGAGGTGCGGTATGCTGTACGACAGAGACGGCAAGGTGTTGTGGCTCGCCGACGAGACCGGCGGCTTTGAGGAACTGCAGCCCGGCGACGGGTACAACGGCCGCACATGCGACCCCGGCGAGCCGGACTGGTGGGTGGTGGCCAAGGCCCCGGACTGGCAGCCGCCCGGTGCGCTGCTGGCCGCTGCGCCACAGGAGGATTCGCCGGTCGGCGGCTCGTTCGACTTGGGTTCGCCAGGCGCGCCCGACTGGGACTCCCCGGCCAAGATTGCCGGGCGCAAGAAGCCTGACGAGCCCTGGAGCGTGCTCACGGCCACGCAGGAGCACCTGGACCACATCGACAGGATCAATGGCTTTGGCGAGGCGGTTTCGACCATCGGCAAGGGCGTGGGCGAGGCGGTCTCGAAAGGCGCCGAGGGCGCTGGCGAGGCCCTTGGCAAGACCTGGGACGCGCTGACCACCAACGAGGACCTGCACAAGGGCGTCGAGTTCGGGGTCAAGGCGGCGGGCGAGGTCAGCAAGGATGTGGCGAAGACCGTGCTTAAGGACATTGGGTACAATGGATGGGACGCCGCTGCCACCAAGGGTGCAGAATACCTTGGGTTGGACCGCACAGCAAGCATACTAGGCAACCCAGCCATCACCATTCCGGTCAACAAGGCGATTGGCATGGCACGTGTGGTTGACGATGTATGGAACGGCGCCCAAGAGCGCAGCACCAAGGACCTGGGTCGCCGCATCGATTCCGTGTACGAGGACGTTTACGGGAGGAAACGGTAAGTGGATGACTCCTTCTATCTCTTTTGGAATGGCACAATCTTTTGGATTGCGTTGCCAGCGCTTCTCGTTGTGTCAGTCACGGTCTTGCGACAGCTCTGGGACAAGGCCGGACAATTCCCCGCCTACTGGGTGTGCGCCCATATGGCCGGGCTCGGCATTCTTGCGGCGATGGCCTTCACGGGGGGCAGAGGACTACGCTCAAGCCTCGTGGTGCTTTGCCTTGTCGCCATTTTGTGCTGGGCGGCGGTCATGAAACTCGGTCTGGATTGGTGGAAAGCTCACCGCGCCAAGCCCACACCGCCCGAATGACCCAGTGGGGGCTCCTGGCCTAGTGCCGGGAGCCCCGGCCGGGCCTAGGCGTGAGGCCCGTTTAAGGCCAGTGACGATATGTACTCAAGGGAGTGGGTATGTTGGAAGACGTTCGGTTCGTTGTCGCCATCCTGTACGCGCTACTCATTTTCTTAGATGTATTCCTGGAGCTAAGCGGGCGATATGCCAGTGCCAATATTAAGATCAAGTCCTTCCCGTATTTTGAAGATAACAGCACAATACAGGCGTGCATCTATGGAATTGCGAACACATACATCGCCTACCATTCGGTTTACAGGACATTCTACTGGTTTGGAGTGCTGTACATCGCCATGGGCATCATGGGCATTCCTGCGGTCCAAAGGTTGCGTCTGGTATTGAGGCCCGCAGCCACAGCGCAAGATGAGACCTAGATTGATGCACCAAGGCCGACAGCAAGGACGTTTACGGGAGGAAGCGCAACGTGGATGCTGATTCATACGGATTCTGGTCAATCTCCGTGTTCCTGCTCGCCGTGCCCGCGCTTCTGGTCGTCTCCTTCTCGATTCTGTGGCAATTTGGGAAGGAGAAAGGGCGGTTGCCGGTGTATTGGGCCTGCGTCCACTTTGTAGCCCTGTGCGTAGCCGCATTACTGCTCTCCACAAATTTGCGCGAAGAACCGTCGACCCTTGTCCTGCTTGTCATCATCGCCGTCTACGTCTGGATGGCGGCCATCAAGATCAGCCTGGACTGGTGGAACGCCCACCGGACCAAGGCCGCACCGCCCCAATGACCCCGCCGGGGCTTCTGACCCTGCGCAACCGCTTTCGCCGCTGAACAAGAGAGAGCGCGGGTTCATAGCCTCTCTGCAAGCACAACAACGGACCACAACAAGTCAGAAATGCGAGAGTTTGAAGCGTGAATGGCCCGTGTGGAGTGGGCAGTCACACGATCGCACTACCGCACCCTTCCCGACCATCCACCGAGCCCCACCGACCGCCCGTCGAAGTGCCGAGGTTCCGCCCCTTTACGACGCGCACCGGGCGGTGCTACCTTTTGCGGGCATTTGGCCGAAGCCCGTTTTGTCGCGGGCACGACAACGAAGGGGGGCGCTGCCCATGTATCTCGGCATTGATGTTGGCGGCACGCACACGGACGCCGTGGCGCTCAGCGAGGCGGGCATTGCCGCGCAGGTCAAGGTCAAGACCGACCACGACGACCTGCTGGCCTCGGTGAACCAGGCGCTCGCTGGCATCCTCAAGACCGTGAGCCCCAAGGACGTGCGCCAGCTGAACCTGTCCACCACGCTGTCTACCAACGCCATTGTCCAGGGCACCACCGAGGACGTGGGCATGCTGGTCATCCCCGGGCCGGGCATTGGCGCAGACGAGTTCATGCTCTGCCGCGACTACTTTGTGCTCCCCGGCGCCATCGACCACCGCGGCAGCGAGACCGACCGCCTGGACGAGGGCGCGGCCCGGTCCGCCATCGAGGCCTGCCGCGCCAAGGGCGTGCGCGTGTTCGGCTGCGTGGGCAAGTTCAGCACCAGAAACCCCCTGCACGAGAACACCCTGGGTCAGCTGCTCGGCCAGAAGGGCGCCCCGACGGCGGATGGGGGCTCCGACTTCGTGACCCTGGGCCACGAGCTGGGCGGGCGGCTCAACTTTCCCCGGCGCCTGGCCACGGCCTACTTCAACTGCGCGGTCTGGCGCGTGTTCAACGCCTTTGCCTCGGCCGTGGAGAAGAGCCTAGCCGACCTGGGGCTGGCGCATGTGCGCGTGAACACCCTCAAGGCCGACGGCGGCACCTTTCCGCTGGCCCAGGCCCGGCGCATGCCCGTGCAGAGCATCTTCTCCGGCCCGGCGGCCAGCGTCATGGGCATCATCGCGCTCTGCGACATCACGCGCGACTCCGTGATCCTGGACATCGGTGGCACGACCACGGACATCGCCGTGTTCGTGGACGGCCAACCGCTGGTGGAGAACGACGGCATCCACATTGGCTCGCATCCCACGCTCGTCCGTGCGCTCAAGGTCCGGTCTATCGGCATCGGCGGTGACTCGGCCATAAGTGTGCTGGCCGATGCCGTGCGCGTGGGCCCGAACCGCCTGGGGCCGTCGCTCGCCGACTCCGTGCCTGCCGGTGCCGGACTGCCCCAGGCCGCGCGGCCCACGCTCATCGACGCGCTGAACGCGACCGGGGCCTGCAGCCACGGCAACGTCGACGCCTCGCGCCGGGGCCTGGCCGAGTTCGCGGCCCTGCACTCCATCCGGCCCGAGGTGCTGGCCGCAAGCGCCGTGGCTGCCGCGGCCGAGGCCATTTACAAGGCCACCCAGGAGCTCTTGTCCGAGATCAACGACAAGCCCGTGTACACCATCCACGAGCTGCTCGAGGGTAGGCGCGTGGCGCCAGGGCGCGTGTACCTCATGGGCGGCCCAGCCGCAGCCATGAAAGAAGCCGTGCGCCAGCGCTTCGAGCTGTTCACCGTGGTGCCGGAGCATTTCGAGGTGGCCAACGCCATCGGCGCGGCGCTCACGCGCAACACCGCCAGCCTGGAGCTCTTCGCGGACACCGAAAAGGGCGTCATGTTCATCCCGGCGCTGCGGCACCGCGAGAACGTGCCGCGCACCTACAGCCTGGAGGACGCCAAGCGCGACGCCATGAACCACATGCTGGGGCACCTCTCGGAGATGGGCGTGTTCGCCGACCGCGACAACGCGCAGATCACCCACGCCACCAGCTTCAACATGGTCGACGAGGGCCGCACCACGGGCCGCAACATCCGCGTCAAATGCCAGATCAAGCCCGGCGTGGCCTTTGTCCTCACGGGCACGTCCGCAGGGGGGAGATAACCATGCACGAGGCCAAGAACAGCCTGGGGATCATCCTCTTCCCGGCCTTTGACTGGAGCATCTCGCCCACGCACCCGGAGCGCGAGGAGCGCCTGCTGTACACCCAGGACCAGCTCATGGAAGAGGGCCTGTTCGACATCGAGGGCGTGGACGAGCACAAGCCCGGCGTGGCCACGCGCGAGGACGTGGAGCGCGCGCACTTCTGCTTCCCCGAGGTCGAGGCCGTGGCCACGCGCTCGCACCTGGTGGCTGCGGGCGGCACCATCACCGCGGCCGACCTGGTCATGACCGGCCGCCACAAGCGCGCCTTTGCCCTGGTTCGGCCGCCCGGGCACCACGCCATGAAGGTCGTGCACGGCTCGCGCGGGTTCTGCTCCATCAACACCGAGGCGGTGATGATCGAGCATCTGCGCGAGAAATACGGGGTCAAGCGCATCGCCGTGGTCGACACCGACTGCCACCACGGCGACGGCACCCAGGACATCTACTGGCACGACCCGGAGGTTTTGTTCATCTCGCTCCACCAGGACGGCCGCACGCTCTACCCCGGCACGGGCTTTCCCACGGACTGCGGCGGGCCAGGGGCGCTGGGCCGGACCATCAACATCCCCCTGCCCCCGGGCACCGGCGACGAGGGCTACCTCATGGTCATGCAGCGCATCGTGCTGCCCATCTTGCGCGACTTCAACCCCGAGCTGGTCATCAACTCCGCCGGGCAGGACAACCACTTCACCGACCCCATCACGAACATGAACCTGACGGCCCAGGGCTATGCGCACATGACCGAACTGCTGGCGCCGGACATCGCCGTGCTCGAGGGCGGCTACGCCATCCAGGGCGCGCTGCCGTACGTGAATCTGGGCATCGCCCTGTCGCTGGCCGGGCTGGACTACTCCGGCGTGCGCGAGCCCGCCTATGACGCCGTGAAGCACCGCCAGCGCCCGGACCTGGCCGAGTACATCGAGCGGCTGTGCGACACCATTCCGAACGTCTACTTCCACC
>JANXYI010000132.1 GCA_025350085.1 Deltaproteobacteria bacterium | reverse complement strand
GCTGGCGCGGTGGAGAAGATCCCGGGGCTCGACAAGTCCAAGCTGCTCATCTTCGGCGGCTGGCAGTCGGCCTCGCGCGGGACCGGCGCGGTGCTCCAGATGGTGGGCGAACTGCTCGGCATCACCGACCAGTTCCAGGGCGTGGACGAGATCAAGGTGGCTGATGACGGCAGCTTCACTGTGCTTGAGCGCATCGAGGGCGGCAGCTACCAGCAGTCCTCCTGCCAGGGCGCGCCCGCAGTGCTCGGCTGGGCCACGGGCAACCTGCCCGAGCCGCCGAACAACCCCCAGGTGGGCATGGCCAACATGCGGCTCATCATGCCTGCGCTGCAAAAGGCCTCGGCTTCGCCGCTCGCGGGCGCGGGCCTGCGCTTCCAGAGCGTGGAAGTGCCCAGCCAGCGCCGCGAGACGCGCATCGTCAAGAACGCCTCGGTGGACGACATCGCCCGCGAGATCGCCGATTGGATTCGGGCGTAAGCCCCCATTGGAAGGAGCGACAGATATGAAGGTACTTCTCCTGGCACATACGGAAGGCGACGGCTCCCTCGGCAAGGCGGCGCTGGAGGCCCTGGGCGCGGCCAAGTCCCTGGGTGGTGAACTGCTGATCGGCCTGTACGGGGCCGAGGTCCAGGCCGCGGCCAACAGCATCGCCGGGTGCGACGCGATGAAGTTCTTTGGTGTGGCTGGCGCGGACTTCTCGACCGCGCGCTACGGCTCGGACGCGGCGGCCTGCGAGGCCTTGGCGAAAGCGGCGGGCGCGGAGTTGATCGTCATGCCTGCCACCTCGCGCGCCAGCCGCGTGGCTGCTGGCGTTGCCCAGCGCCTGGGCGCGGCCGTGGACACGCGCCTGACCGGCCTGGAAGTGGCGGACAGCAAGGTCGTGGCCACGCGCTGGTTCTACCGCCAGCGCATGGTCGGCCGCATCGAGCGCGACGCTAGGCCCTGGCTGGTCACCGTGGACACGGGCTGCTTCGAAGCCTGCACCGCCCCTGGCACCGCAAGTGTCGAAATGCTCGCGGCCACCGTCACCACGCGCACACAGGTCACAGGCATCAAGGCCCCGGCCGCGGACGCCCAGACCATCCGGCCGGACGCCAAGCTGCTGCTGGTGGCTGGCGCTGGCTGGGGCAAGTCCCAGCCCGACGGCCAGAAGCACCTGGATGAGGCCAGCCAGCTCATCCTGGGCCTGCTCTCGGCCACCCAGTGCTCGCTCGGCAGCTCCAAGTCTTTGGTCGACCAGAGCGGCGACGGCGGCGCGCTGCCGTTTTTGACGCACATGCACCAGGTGGGGCAGACCGGCTCCACCCCGCGCCACGCCAAGGGCCTGGCCACCTGCTGCCACGGCGAGGAACCGCACGTGGTGGGCTGGCGCTTCATCAATGAGCGCCGGGCCGTGAACCTGGACGCCAGCTGCGGCTGGGCCCAGGGCAAGGCCGACGTGCTCTACGTGGCCGATGCCTTTGCCGTGGCGAACAAGGTTGTGGAGTTGTTGAAGTAGATTGTAGACCATTGCGGATGCACAACCGCCGGGGCGGGGTCTGTTGGCCTGCTCCGGCGGTTTTTTGTGAGCGAACAGGGGCTCCGCCCCCCGATTCACCTCCCTACGCCACCAGCCCGTCCGCCATCCTGACCACCCGGTCGGCCAGGCTGGCATACTGCTCGTTGTGCGTGACCATGACCACGCTCAGGCCGTCCTGGTGGATCTGGCCGAGGAGTTTCATGACCGTGGCGCCGGTGGCCGAGTCCAGGCTGCCCGTGGGCTCGTCGGCAAAGAGGATGCGCGCGTCCTTGACCAGCGCCCGGGCAATGGCCACGCGCTGCTGCTCCCCGCCCGAGAGCTGGCCCGGCAGGCGGGCTGCCTTGTCCGCCAGGCCCACGCGCTCCAGGCACTCCAGGGCGCGCTCGCGCTGGGCCCTTGAAACCGGGCGAAGCCCGCGCATGAAGGGCAGCAGGGTGTTCTCCAGCGCGGTCAGGTACGGCAGCAGATAGTGGAACTGGAAGATCACGGCAAAGGCGCCGTGGCGCAGGGCGTCGATCTCGGCCTCGGACGCGGTGGTGAGGTCGCGGCCGCCATAGGTCAGCTGGCCCGAATCGGGCCTGAGCAGCGTGGACAGCACGGACAAGAGCGTACTCTTGCCCGAGCCCGAGCGGCCCACGATGGACACGAACTCGCCCGGCGCCACGGAGAGCGACACCCCGCGCAGGGCCGGGGTCGGCGCGCCGTCCTGGGTGAAGGACTTGCGGATGTCGATTGCTTCGAGAATAGGGGCCTCCAGGATGAAGGAGCTGGAAAGGGGCGCTCCGGAGACGGGCGCAGCGGCGATCTTGGTGGTTTCGGGCATGGCTCAGGCCTCCTACAGCGTCCCTACAATGTCACTAGCGCTTCGCTGGGTTCGATGGCCGCAGCCTTCCAGGCCGGGAACAGCGAGGCGAGCGAGGTCAGGAGCGCCAGCACCGCGGCCGTGGCCACGAGGTGCAGGGGCTCGAAGGCCAGGCTCGCGCCCTCGGCCATGTCCAGCACGGCCAGGATGCGGAAGCTCACCAGAAAGCCCGCCACATAGCCGCTGAGCCCGGCCAAGAGGCCCACGCTGGCGGCCTCGGCGCAGAAGATGGAGAACACGGCCCGGCGCGAGAACCCGAGGCTGCGCAATATGCCGATCTCCTTCTTGCGCTCGTTCACGGCCGAGAGCATGGAGATGCCGACCATGGAGCAGCCGGTCAGCAGTATCACCAGGCTGACCGACAGGATGAGCTTCTTGACGAAATGCACCGAGTACATGCGCTGCTCCACGATGTTGCGCAGGGTCCGTATCTCCACCCCGGGCAGCACCGCGGCAATCTGGCCCACGATGTCATCGATGGGGCAGCCGGAGCACAGCGCCGCCACCTCCATAAAATTGGCTTTCCCGGCCCGGCCCGTGGCCTGCTGCACAAAGGTGAGATCCGCCAGGAGCACGTTGTCGTCCTCGCTGCCCGTGGGCGCCAGGATGCCGGTCACGACCATGTGCTTCGTCCCGAGCGGCACCATGTCGCCGAGCTTCAGGCCCAGCTTGGCCGCAGCCGCGCTGCCCACCAGCACACCGTTGCCCTTGTAGGTGTCCTTGGGCTGGCCCAGGGGCGCCGTGGGGGCCTGGACAAGGCCGGTGGGACTGGTTTCAGCAGGAGCCGGGGCCGAAGTCGTGGCCGCGGAAGCGTGCATGTCGTCAACGGGTTTCGCGCCGTCCCTCGCCGAGGCTGGCTCCTCGCCCGGAATCGCGCCCTGCTCCACCAGCCAGTAGCCCTTGAGCTGCTTCTCCTGGGCGAAGCGCACGCCGACAATGGCCACGGCCGTGCCCTGCACACGGTCCATGACCACGAGCTTGGGCGCGATGACGCTGACGTTCTTGCGCAGGGCAATGGTGTCGATCCTGGCGATGGTGTCGCGCTCGTCCAAATAGGTCACGTCAAAGAGCATGTCGCCCAGGGCAAAGCCGCCATAGCTCACCGTGAGCTTCTCGCTTTTCGGCGAGACCAGGATGTTGGCGCCAAAGCTCACCAGCTTCTTCTCCAGGCCCTCGCCCACCACGCGCGAGACGAAACTCAGCGCCACGATGCTCACCACGCCCAGCGTGAACACGAGCAGCAGCAGCAGCGTGCGCACCCATTTCTTGCGGGCGTTTCTCAGGGCAATGGTCAGGATGTTCATGAATATGCCTCCGGCGGCAAGGGGCGCTGCCCCTTGACCCCGCCAAAGGGCCTGAGGCCCTCTGGACTCCCCATTTGGCTGCTGGTTCTGCGGCGGGAAAC
>JANXYI010000098.1 GCA_025350085.1 Deltaproteobacteria bacterium | reverse complement strand
CCCCCCACGACGAATTTGACGAATCCTCTACGATCCAAACCCATCTTTAGCACCCCTCTTTTACTTGTGGCAGACGTGGCAGGCGTTGCTGACGCCGTTCTCGGCATGGCAGCGTTCGCACTGCCACATCCTCATGGTCTGCTTGCTGTACCCGGACAGCCTGTTCTCGAAGTACGCCGGCGGAGTGTCCATCTTGCCCAGATCGAGGTGGCAGGACTTGCACTCGAACGACTCGTGCGCCTTGTGGCTGAAAATCACGTTGTCCGGCTGGTACTGGTAGACGAGCCAGGGAACTTCCTTGCCCTTCTTCTGGTACTCCTCGACATACAGCTTCTCGGCGGGATCGCTGCCGACGATATCGGCGTGGCATTCCCCGCATTTGTCATTGTTCGGCAGCCCAGCGTACGAGCCGTCGTCCCGGAAGGCATGGCAGCCCGAACACTCCATGCCCTGTTCCTGATGGATTTTATGGCTGAAGCGGACGGGTTGCGTCTTCTGGCTGTAGATCACACTCGGAAAGACTACCCAACCCACAATCAGCATGGCCACGAAGCCGATTACGAAGGGCAGAACCCCTCCACACCCCTTGCACTGTTTCTTTTCCTCCATAACCTCGCCCCATCGCTTCTATAGTTTCAGGTCCAAATTTCACCAAGGAAAACTGCGTTCTCATACTGGACAGCTCTTTTGTGTGTCAAGAGCTTACGAAAAAATTCACGAGTTCTCCTGCGTCACCCTGCCGTATACGTCGTCAAAGCGAACAATGTCGTCCTCTTCCAGGTACGGCCCGCTTTGGATTTCAATGATTTCAAGGGATACCTTGCCGGGGTTGGCCAGGCGGTGCGACGTCGCCTTGCCGATATCCACGGCCTGATTCTCAATGAGCAGGCGCTCCTCCCCGCCGATCTCCACCAGCGCCGTGCCCGCGATGACAACCCAGTGCTCGCTTCTGTGGTGGTGCATCTGCAGGCTCAGGCGCGCGCCGGGCAGCACCTCGATGCGCTTGATCTTGTAGAACTGGCCCTCCTCCAGCACCGAGTAGCTGCCCCAGGGCCGCTTCACGGTGAGGTGGCTCTCCACCAACTGGCTGCCCTGGGCCTTTAGCAGGGCCACGATCTCCTTGACCCGCTGCACCCCGCCCTGGGGACAGACCAGGGTGGCGTCGCAGGTCTGGACCAGGATCATGTTCGCCAGCCCGACCACCGCCAGCTTGCCGCCCTTGGAGATGAGCAGGCAGTCCCGGCAGTCCAGCGCCAGCACGTCGCCCTGGACCACGTTGCCCTGGGCGTCCTTCTTGCCCAGGCGGTACACGGCCTCCCAGTTGCCCAGATCATCCCAGTCGAAGCAGGCCTCGACCACGACGATGTCCGAGATCTTCTCCACGATGCCGTAGTCCACGGAAATGTTCGGCAGCCGGGCATAGCCCTGGTTCATGGGCCGCTCGGCGCGGGCGGCCCACCACTCCCAGAGCCCGGGGGTGTGTTCCTTGACCGCGGACAGAAATTCGCCCGTCCGGAACACGAACATGCCGCTGTTCCAGTAGTGCCGCCCGTCCCGGACGAACGTAAGCGCCTTCTCCAGCTGCGGCTTCTCGATGAAGCAGACCACGTCAAAGGCCCCGCCGCCCAGGGCCTGGCCCCGCTCGATGTAGCCGAAGCCGGTCTCGGGCTTGGCCGGGGTCACGCCAAAGGTCACAAAACGGCCCTTGGCGGCCAGTTCCGAGCCCTGCGCAACCGAGCGCACCCAGGCCTCTTCGTCGGCCACTAGATGGTCCGAGGGGAACACGCCCACCAGCGCCCCCTGGGCTGCGGCATCGCCCCCCCCGTCACCCGGGGGCACGATGCGGTCCAGCGCCAGCAGGATGGCAGGCAGGGTGTTCTTGGCCGTGGGCTCGGCCAGGACGTGGGCCTCGAGCTCCGGGTCGACGGCCCGGACCTGGAGGCGCACCTCGAAGACATGCTCCTCGTTGGTCACGATCCAGACGTTCTCCGGCGCATAGGCCTTGAGCACGCGGGTCAGGGTCTGCTGCAGCAGCGTCAGGTCGCCGTTCAGCGCCAGCAGCTGCTTGGGGAACAGCGTGCGCGACAGCGGCCAGAGCCGCGTGCCCGAGCCGCCCGCCAGGATCACCGCGTGGCGGGAGCCCGTTGGTCCGGGTTTGGCTGCGCTTTGTTTCTTCGGCAACACTGCTCTCCTTATGGGTCCAGGCGCGCCTGCCCGCGCATCAACCGGCCGTGGCCTCGTAGACAAAGGGCGAGGCAAAGTCCTTCAGCCGGGGCAGCACGCGGTCCTTGGCCGAGAGCACGGGCGAGCCCCCAGGCTGGGCGGACTCGGGCCAGGGGATGCCCAGGTCCGGGTCGTTCCAAAGAATGCCCGCGTCGCTGGCAGCATCATAGGGCGCGTCGACCTTGTACAGAAATTCCGTGTCCGGCGTAAGCGTCAGGTAGCCGTGGGCAAACCCGCGCG
>JANXYI010000088.1 GCA_025350085.1 Deltaproteobacteria bacterium | reverse complement strand
AGCCCGCCCTGCGCGAGGCCCTGTTCAGCACCGCGGTGCAGCACGGGGCCACGGGCGCTGCGCGCATCTTTAACGAGGCCATCGACAAGTATCTGAAGAAACCCGAGGCTGCCCAGGCTTCGGGGGCCGTGGCCAAGAGCTTCGAGCAGGCGCTCGTGAGCGAGGTCTACAGCAAGCGCCAGAACCAGTTCGGCGGCTCCAGCGAGGCCGTGCGCGCCAGTGTGCGCGGGCGCCTGCGGCAGGAGAAGGACATGGTTCTGGCCATGCTGGACAACAAGGGGATGAACAGGATCGTGTGATCTGGGGAGACCACGCGGCCTGATCCGATAAGGGCGCGCCTCGGCGCGCCTTTTTTCATGCGCTGAGCTCCGGCGTCATCGCGGGGATATCGCCCTGCACGGCCTGGCGCGGGGTGGCCCCGAACTCCCGGCGGAAGGCGGCGATGAAGGCCGAGGTCGAGGTGTAGCCCGAGTCCAGGGCGACTCCCGTGACGCTGGCCCCGGCCTCCAGCCCGGTGAGGCTCTTGAGCAGCCGGAGCCGCCGCCGCCAGGCGCGGAAGGTCAGCCCGGTCTCGCGCAGGAACAGCCGGGTCATGGTCCGGGCCGACAGCCCTGCGGCTGCGGAAAGCTCCATGAGCGTGCGCGGGTCGTCCGGCTGCTGCTCCAGCTCGGCCGCCAGGCGCGTGAGGCGCCCGTCCACGGGCAGGGGCAGGGAGAAGCGCACCTCGCTGAGCCCGGCCAGCTGGTCCAGCAGCACGGCCACCAGGCGCCCGGCAGGCCCGGCCTCGTCGTAGTCCACAGGCAGGCTGGTCACACTGCGGATGAGCTCGCGCACCAGCGGCGGCACCTCCAGCACCCGGCACTGCTGCGGTCCCCAGGGTACGGCCGCGGGGTCTATGTACAGTCCGCGCATCTGGGTGCGCTCGGTGGTGACCACGGAATGCTCCAGCCCAGGCGGCACCCAGATGGCCCGCTGCGGCGGGGCCAGGTAGCTGCCAAAGCGCGTGCGCACGCCGAGCACGCCCCTGGTGGCATAGGACAGCTGCACCCAGGGGTGGCTGTGCTCGCGCACCCAGGAGGGCCGGTCGAGCGTCTCCACCCGCGCAAACACGGGGCGGGGCAGGGTGGTCAGGCCGGGCAGGATGCGTTCCATACGTGTTGTCCGTTTGGCGACACAAGTTGTCGTTTCAGCGATAGACGACCATAGCGCCAAGGGCGTAGCACCGCAACACAGAACGTGCGGAGCCAGGCGGGCCTGGACAGCGCAAAGAAATCAGGGGAAAACTCGTCATGGACATTCTACAGTTAGTGCTCGTGGGACTCGCCGCAGTGGCCGGGGGCGCGGTGAATGCCTTGGCCGGGGGCGGCACACTCATCACCTTTCCCGTGCTCATGGCCGTGGGCGTGCCTGCGGTGGCCGCAAACATCACCAACACCGTGGCCCTGTGCCCCGGCTACCTCGGCGGCACCCTGGCCCAGCTCAAGGACCTGCGCGGCCAGGGTCTGCGCCTGTGGCTGCTCCTGCCGGTGAGCGTCCTGGGCGGCATCGGCGGGGGCATCCTGCTCCTGCACACGGGCGAGCAGGTGTTCCGCGCCGTGGTGCCCTACCTCATCCTCATGGCCGTGGCGCTCATGGCCCTGCAGGACAGGCTGCGCGCGTTCATCCTGCGCAGCGCGGGCAAGGCCGTGGGTACCAGCCTGCACGACGCCTGGGTCATCGCGCCGCTGGTGCCTGCCGCGGTCTACGGCGGCTTCTTCGGGGCCGGGGTCAGCATCATCGTCATCGCGGTGCTCGGGCTCGTGCTGCACGACGGCATCGTGCGCCTCAACGCCCTCAAGCAGGCCCTGTCGTTCGCCATCAACATCGCCGCCGCAGTCTTCTTCCTCTTCTCCGGTCAGGTGGTCTGGCCCGCAGCCATCGTCATGGCCGTGGGCGCGCTGGCCGGCGGGGCGCTGGGCGGCAAGATGGCCGGGCGCATCCGGCCGCAGGTGCTGCGCGGCATCGTCATCGGCATCGGCACCATCGTGGCCATTATTTATCTGGTGCGTTGAGATAGAAGAATATCCGGGGGGAATCAGGCCCTTGGGCGGGGTCAAGGGGCAGCGCCCCTGATTCTACCCTCGGTCACGGCCAGGCGTGCTTCGAGGCCGGGGTCCAGGGCCACGACGAGGGTGCGCTCGACCTGGTCCACGGCCACGCTGCCGATGGCCGCGCCCTTGACCTTGCGCACGTCGCGGACCTGCGCGCAGAGCACCTCGGCCTTGGCGTCGTCCTTGCGGAAGCTCTTGAGTGCGCAGAGCCCGGCGGCCTCCAGGAGGCTTGCTTCGGGCACCACCTGGTCCGGGAAGTCGCGCTTGAGGATCACGTGCGCGCTGGGCCCGCCCGCCACGTGGAACCAGAGGTCAAAGGGGCTGGCCGCGCGGGAGAGCATGTCGTGGTTGGCCTGGCTGCTCTTGCCGCGCAGCACCAGGAAGCCGTCAATGGTGCGGAACAGCGCCACGGCCAGGCCCTGGTAGCGCTTGGGCAGGGCGGCAGTAGCTGGCCGGGCAATTGGGGGTTTGCCGCCTCTGGCCGCGGCTGGCAGCAGCTCCGGGCCGAGGCCTGCATTGATCTGGCCGCGCCTGCGCTCCACATGTGCCAGGCCGCGGCGGCCCTTGGCCGCCTGCTGGAAGAGCCGGGCCATGTTTTCGGCCGGGGTCAGGCGCGGGTCCAGCGGCACCGTGACCGGGCCGAGTGCAGGGTGTTCCAGCACAATGGAGGGCTGCTGCTGGGTTGCCTTGAGTCCGGACAGGGCGATCTGCAGGGCCTCGGCAGGTACGGCCAGGTCGGCCAGCTTGCTGTGCCGGGCCTCGTCCTGGTCGAGCAGGGCCAGCTGGCGTGCCAGGCGCTTGCGGGCCCGGGCAGCCTGGTCCAGGCCTTCGGCCTCTTCGGCCCGGCTGAGCTGCGGAAACAACGTGCGCTGGCCAAAGGCCGTGGCCGCTGCGCTGGCGCTAGCAAAGCGTTCGGTGCCGGGAATTCCCTCGTCCCAGGCCAGGGGTGGCCGGGGCTGAGCCTCAAGGCCCAGGGGCGCGGGTGGCAGGAAGAACGCGTCGGACTCGCCGCGGCGCAGGCGGTCCAGCAGGCGCCCGGCCTGGGCCGGATTGTCTGCGGCCAGCTTGGAGAGGTATTTGCGCAGGGGCGGGG
>JANXYI010000054.1 GCA_025350085.1 Deltaproteobacteria bacterium | reverse complement strand
CACGGACCAGCGCATCATCATGCAGAGTGACGAATCCCTCCGGCTCTGGGGCGACCTGGCCTCCGGCGCGGCGGTGGAGGGCACGGTCGATGCGGCGAACCTGGCCCTGTGGGAGGCCGCGAACCGCCGGGTGCTTGCGGGCGAGGTCATCTCTGGGGACCGGGAGTACACCATGCAGGATGGCGAGCGCCGGTTCTTCCACGACATCGTCGCGCCCATCCGCGTTGGCGAGACCATGCTGGGCATCCTGGGCGTGAACATCGACATCACCGAGCGCAAGCGCTCCGAGGCGGCCCTGGCCGAGGCCGAGGCCCGCTACCGGGGCATCTTCGAGAACGCCGTGGAGGGCATCTACCAGACCATGCTCGACGGCACGGTCATGGTCGTCAACCCGGCCCTGGCCGGGTTCTATGGCTACGACAGCCCGGAGGAGTTCCTGGCCAGGTATCCCCAGGCCGGCTCGCTCTACGTGGACCCCGGGGACCGCGAGCGCTGGGTGGCCGAGCTCCTTGAGAACGGCCGGGTCAACGACTTCGAGGTCCGCCTGCGCCACAGGGACGGCAGCACGGTCTGGAGCAGCTCCAACGCGCGGCTCATCAGGGACGAGGCCGGCACCCCGCTCTACATCTCCGGCTCGGTCCAGGACATCACCGCGCGCAAGCTGGCCGAGGAGGCCCTGACCCAGGCCAGGGACGCCGCCGACGCCGCCAACCGCGCCAAGAGCGAGTTCCTGGCCAACATGAGCCACGAGATCCGCACGCCCTTGAACGGCATCATGGGCATGATCCAGCTGATCAACGGCTCAAGCCTGGATCAGGAGCAGCATGAGTACGCCCAGGCAGCGCTGGTCTCCAGCCAGCGGCTGACCCGCCTGCTCGGCGACATCCTGGACCTCTCGCGCATCGAGGCGAGAAAGTTCGAGCTGGAGCACAAGCCCTTTGTCCTGGCGGATGTCCTGGACTCGGTGCAGACCCTGTACCGGCTCCCGGCCGGGCAGAAGGGCGTCGCGCTCACCCTGCGCCTGGACGAGGGGCTGCCCAGGCTGCTCATGGGCGACGAGCACAGGCTGCGTCAGGTGCTCTTCAACCTGGTGGGCAACGCCGTGAAGTTCACGGAGTTCGGGGAGATTGTCGTCGAGATCGACCGGCTGGACCCAACTGCCAAGGCGGGGTCGGGCACGGCCTGCCGCGTGCTGTTCGCGGTCTCGGACACGGGCATGGGCATTCCGCTGGAGCTGCTCAGCCAGTCCTTCCAGATGTTCACCCAGGCCGAGGGCTCGCTCAGCCGCAGGCACCAGGGCGCGGGCCTGGGCCTGGCCATTGTCCGGCACCTGGTGACGCTCATGGGCGGCGCGGGCATCGACGTGTCCTCGGAAGTGGGCCGGGGCACGACGTTCTCCTTTGCCCTGCCCTTTGGCCTGCCGCAGCCGGGAACCGTGGCGCAAGAGGCCCCGGTGGACGACCAGCCCGTGGCCATCCCGCTCACGGACCTGCGGGTGCTGCTCGTGGAGGACGAGGAGATCAACCAGCTGGCCCTGCGCACCGCCCTCACGCGGCAGGGCGTCAGCGTCACCTGCGCCAAGGACGGGGAGGCCGCCCTGGACTTCCTGCGCACAGAGGGCTTCGACGCCGTGCTCATGGACATCCAGCTGCCCGGCATGAGCGGCCTGGAGGTCACCCAGGCCCTCCGCACCCGGCCGGAGTTCCAGGCCATGGCAGGCGTCCCGGTCATCGCGCTGACGGCCTTTGCCATGGCCGGGGACCGGGAGCGCTTCCTGGCCGCGGGCCTGGACGACTACCTGGCCAAGCCTTTTGCCTTTGAGGATCTCTCGCGCATCCTGTCGCGCATCCGCCGCGAGCGCTCCGGGACCGTGGACCAGTAGCCTCCCGCAGGCCTGCCCCCGACATCCTGCCAGCACACAGCGAAATTGAAACAAAGGCGCCCCGGAACCGGGGGCGCAGGCGCGTTTTCAGGACGTGGAAACCATCGTTTGCGGGCGGCTTGCTGCGGGCAACGGGGATTGCCGCGAGGGCGGGCTTAAGGCGTTGTCAGCCGGTGCGGGTGGTGTCCGCTAGCGCCTGGGCCACGGGCAGGCGCACCGTGACCACAGTGCCCTGGCCCTCGCGGCTGTCCACCAGGAGGTCGCCGCCCAGGCCCTTGATGACGCCGTAGCTGACCGACAGGCCCAGGCCCGTGCCCTGGCCCACGTCTTTCGTGGAGAAGAAAGGCTCGAAGATGCGCGGCAGGTGCGCCGGGCTGATGCCGTGCCCGGTGTCCGCGATCTCGATGACGACCTCGCCCGCCTCGGCCCGGGTGGTGACCGTGAGCGTGCCGCCCGGGGCCATGGCGTCCAGGGCGTTGTCCAGGATGTTGCCCAGGGCCTGGGCCAGGTTTGCACCCGGCAGGCTCGCCGCGGGCCTGTTCAGGGTCGGCAGGTCGGCTGCCAGGACCGGAAGCGCGGTGATCTGGGCCCTGGCCATGCGCGCTGCGCGCTCGGCCAGCAGGCCCAAAAGCAGCGTGGGCAGGTCGGCCTCGACCGCCCCTTGGGCCCTGCCGGGCTGCGCGCCGGGTCCGGCCGCCGCCCCTGGCCTGGCCCCGGGCCGGGCCTCATGGCACAGGCAGAGCAGCTTGGCCGTGATCTGCTTCACGCGCTGGCCGTGCTCGGCCAGCTTGGCCGCGCTCTGGGAGAGTTCGAGCAGGGTGCTGGCGGCGTCTGCGCTGTTTGTGCCGGAGTCCCCGGCGTGGTCGGCCAGGTCGGCCGCCAGGTCGTCCATCCAGCCGGCCAGGGAGACCATGACGTTGACGGGATTGTTGATCTCGTGGGCCACGCCCTCGGCCATCTGGCCCAGGGCGGCCATCTTGGCCGTCTCGGCCATGCGCAGGCCTTCGAGCCGCTCCTGGCGGCGGGCCTGGGCGCGGCCGATGGCCTCCACCAGCCGCTCGATGGGCACGGGCTTGACCAGATAGTCCGTGGCCCCGAGCTTCATGCCCGCCACGGCCGTGGCCAGGTCGTTCTGGCCCGTGAGCATGAGGGCCTCGGACTGGGGCCGCACGAGCTTGAGTTCGCGCAAGAGCGCCAGCCCGTCGATGCCCGGCAGGTTCACGTCGAGCACGGCCACGTCGATGTCGAACCCGGCGGCCAGGCGCAGGGCCTCCTCGCCGTCGTAGGCGGTCTTGACCGCAAAGCCCCTTGCTGTGAGCCGCTCGGCCAGCAGGTCGGCGAAGTCGCGCTCGTCGTCAACAAGCAGGACAGCGTTCATGGCTGCCCCCGGCTACTTCTTGTCGTCCTGCTCGTGCATGACCTGGTTGGCGTCGTCAAAGTCCCCGGCCTGGGCAAAGGTGGCGGCCACCATCATGTCTTCCATCTTCTGGCGGTAGGCGCCCTTGATGCTCTTGACCAGGCGGTCGATGTCCACGGGCTTCTTGTGGTACTCGTACGCGCCGAGCTGCATGCACAGCTCTTGGTCCTGCTCGCTCCCGTGGCCGGTCAGGATGATGACCTGCACGTGGGGGTGCATTTTCTTGACCTTGCGCAGCACTTCCACGCCGTCGATGCCGGGCATGCGCAGGTCGAGGACCATGACGTCGGGCGCCTCGTCCTTGACCATCTCGAGCGCGGTCTCGCCGTCATGGGCCACATCCGAGCCCATGTCGCGCATCTTCATGCGCTCGGCCAGGGTGTTGATGAAATTTTCCTCGTCGTCGACCAGCAGCAGCTTGATCTTCTTGCTCACGGTGCACTCCTTGTTTCCGCGCGTTTTGCGCGGTTCCGGGGGCCGGGGCAGGGCGTCAGGTGCGACACTCCCGGCCCCCGGTGTTGGGCTCCTTGGCTAGGCTTCGGCCAGCCCGTAGGCCACGTGCACCCCCGTAAGCCCCACGGATTCCAGGAATCCGCAGACCTTGGGCGTGGGCGCGAGGCGCACGGGGACCTGCCCCAGCATTTCGCGGGCCTCGGCCAGGCATCCGGCTTCGGCAAAGGCCACGGCGGCAAACACGTCCGAAACGGACACCGCCGACTCCTTCACGCCAGCCATCTGCATGGCCTCCTGCCGCTCCCCGGCTCCGGCAAAGGCCTGGGCCGCGAAGGTGTCCTCTAGCGTTTTTCTCAGCATTCCAAGCATGATAGCCTCCTTGTGTCGTCCGCGGGGGCGTGCACTCCGCCCGCTTGGACCTGTGAAGATAAGCTGCTCACTGAATGCTACTCCTCTTCCACCAGAAATCAATCCCTGCCGGACCCCCAGCCCCTGGGCCAGTCCTCAGGCTCCCACCCTCATGCAATAGACCGGGGCAGGGCCAGGACCACGCCCAGGCCGCTGGGCCCGGGGGAAAGTCCGATGCCGAGCGCCTTGGCCAGGGCATTGAGCTCGGCCCAGGCCGGGGTTTCGCGCAGGGCGTCGAAGCCTGGTGCGTCCAGGCGCACCACGGCCAGCCCGCCCTGCTCCTCCACCGAGAGC
>JANXYI010000023.1 GCA_025350085.1 Deltaproteobacteria bacterium | reverse complement strand
ACGTACTTCCATTTTTCGCCGCGAAGCGGACGGCTCTCCAGCTTGGTCAGGTTGATGGCCCGGCCCGCAAAGGAGTCCAGCACCTCGGCCAGGGCGCCGGGCTTGTCCGGCACGGTGAACAGGATGGAGGTCTTGTCGCGCGCGCCCTCGGTGCCCGGCCGGGGGCCGATGACCAGAAAGCGCGTCCAGTTGTCCGGCAGATCCTCGATGTGCGCGGCCAGCACGTTCAGGCCGTAGCGGTCGGCCAGGCGGATGTGGCCCACGGTGGCCACGGTGGGCCCGCGCTGGGCCGCGATGGCCGCGGCGGCCGCGGTGCTGCTCTCGGGCACCAGGGTGCGGCCGGGCATGTTGTTTTTCAGCCACTGCGAGCACTGGTCCAGCGGCTGCGGGTGCGAGTGGATCTCCTTCACATCGGCCGGGAAGTCGGCCTTGCCCATGAGGCAGTGGGTGATGCGGCAGAACAGCTCGGCCTGGATGTACACGGGGAAGAGCATGAACAGGTCCACCACCTGCCCGACGGTGCCCTGGAGCGAGTTCTCCAGCGGGATGACGCCGAGCTCGGCCTCGCCGTCGGCCACGGCGCGGAAGATCTCCTCAAAGCCGGCCTTGGGCGTCAGCTCGGCGCTTCGGCCCATGTACTCCAGGCCCGCGAAGTAGGAGAAGGTGCCCTCGGGTCCCAGGTAGACCACCCTCTCCGGTCGCTGCAACCGGCGCGAGGAGCTCATGATCTCACGGTAGATGGCGTGCAGATGGCTCTCGGGCAGGGGCCCGGGGTTCTGCCGGGCCAGCCGGTCCATGATCTCCTTCTCGCGGAAGGGCTTGAACACCGTGTCCGGCGAGCCCTCCTTGGTGCGGCCCACGCCGATGCTGATGGCCGCACGGCGGTTCAGCAGGTCCACGATGCCGTTGTCCAGGGCGTCGATCTCGGCGCGCAGGGCGGTGAGGTCCAGGGCCGTGGCGCTGGAGGCCGTGGCGCTGGAAGTCGTGGGGCCGGGGGCCGGGAGACTGTTGCTTTTCTTCTTGCCCACGCTAGCCCTCCTTGATGTCCTCGCAGATGCGCATGCCGAAGTGCCGGCCCGCCACGTCCGTGCGGCACAGGATCTCGTCGCCGGGCTTCAGGCTGACCACGCTGATGGGCGTGCCGTCAATGCCGGTGACGCGGATGGTCTCGGCGTTCTGCAGGAACACCTGGCCGGAAACCCTACACCCATCGGGCGTTGTGACCTCGGCGGTGATCTTGAGCATGGGCCGGACCTCGATCTTCACGCGGCCAACTGTCGCCAGGCTCGTGCTGCCATCTGCGGAGACGACAAGCACCTCGCGCCCGGCGGAGAGTTCCTCCAGGTAGCAGGTCTTGTCGCCCGGGAGCTGCGCGTAAGCGTGCACGGCCCCGGCATTGACCCGGAACGGCCGCGCGGCCACGTACGGATTGCTCTCGGTCTCGGCATGCACCAGGAAGGTGAAGGCGCTGGAGTTGCCGATGAGCATGCCCTGGCCGCGCCGGAGCATGGAGATGGTGTCCACGCAGACGCGGTGGCCCAGGCCGGCCGGTTCGATGGCCGTGACCACGGCCCGCTGCAAGTCGAGCTTGCCTTGCGAGAGCTTGAGCTCGGCCACGATGGCCTTCAGGTCGTGGGCCGCCTCGGGCAGGACCACGATCATGTCCGCCCCGCGCTCCAGGATGCCTGCGGCCAGCACCGCGCGGTCGAGGGACTCGCATTCCAGCGCCAGGCCGCTGGCCTGGGCCAGGATGTTCTCCACCGGGATGATCTCCCAGCCCTTGGCCAGCGACACCTGCTTGCCGGATGTGAGCAGGGCCGTGGCGGCCTGTTCGTCGGCCTTGGAGCCCAGCGGCAGGGTGGGCAGCTCGTCCGGGGTCAAAACCTCCACGCGGCCGAGCGCGCGCACGGCCTCGGCCTTGGCCGCCTCGGTCAGGATCGCGTCCACCCCGGACTCCAGCGCCAGGGTGACCAGCTTCTTCTGGAAGGGGATGGCCTTGAAGATGATCTTCTTCATGTCGCCTATTCCTTGCCCGCCAGCATTTCCATGGCCACGTCCACGTCCACGTCGCCGTGCACGACCTTGGCCAGGGCCTGGGTCAGGATGGACGGGTTCTTGTGCTGGAAGATGTTGCGGCCGACCGACAGGCCCGAGCCGCCCGCCAGGATGGAGTCGTGGACCATCTGCAGGAAGGCCTTGGTGCTGTCGAGCTTGGGCCCGCCGGCGATGACCACGGGCACACAGCAGGCGTCCACCACGCGGCCGAAGGAGTCCACGTCGCCGGTGTAGGGCACCTTGACCACGTCCGCGCCCAGTTCCACGCCCACGCGGGCGCAGTGGGCCACGATCTCGGGGTCGAACTCGCTTTTGACCTTGGGGCCGCGGGCGTAGACCATGGCCAGCACCGGGATGCCCCAGCTCTGGGCGGTCGAGGTCACCTGGCCGAAGTCGTTGAGCATCTTGGCCTCGCTCTCGTCGCCCAGGTTCACGTGCACGCTGACCGCGTCCGCGCCGAGGCGGATGGCGTCTTCCACGCTGCCCACCAGCGTCTTGGCGTTGGGGAAGGGCGAGAGGGTGGTGCTGGCCGAGAGGTGCACGATGAGCCCGATGTCCTTGCCCTGGCTGCGGTGGCCGCAGCGGACCAGGCCCTTGTGCATGAGCACGGCGTTGGCGCCGCCCTCGACCACCGCGCCCACGGCCTCGCGCATGTCCACGATGCCCGCGATGGGACCGACCGTGGTGCCGTGGTCCATGGGCACGATGATGGTGCGCTTGGTGTCGCGGTTGAAGATGCGTTCGAGGCGGATGGCTTTTCCGAGATGCATGGAGTCCTCCTGAGTGAAATCGGTTGCGCCTCTGGGCGGCTTCAGGCGATCTTCCGGCGGTGAAAACTAAAGAAGGGCCGCCGGCTTTCGCCTGCGGCCCTTCCTGAAGAGGCTTTGGTTAACGTTCCGTATCCGTCAACAAACCTCTCCCCGGCCGCAGGCGCAGCTAAACCAATAATACCAATACTGGCAGAAGGAGGTATTGCTGGTGCAGTCGGCGGCGAAGAGGTTCATGGGGTGAGTGTCTACCCGCGTGGCCGAGGGCTGTCAACGTTTTTTTTCAATGTTCCCAGCCGCGTGATTCTCCATTTCTGTCTCTTGCTGGGAGCAGGGGTGAACAATCCTGTGGAATTGCGCATTCCGTGAGCCCTGGTCCGAGGCCCTGTCATGGCAATGATCGCATGAATACAGCACCTTGCGCGCATGGCCCAGGACTTGCTACTCTACCGGGCCAGCACGGGTCAGCCCCGCAGGTCAGCACAGGAGAGTCATGTTCGAAAACGCCGAAGCCGTCACCCTGGGCGACATCCTGGAACAGGAGTGGGTGGCCACGGCCTTCCAGCCCCTGGTGTCCATCAAGCGCAAGGCCCTGCTCGGCGTGGAGGCCCTGGCGCGCTGCATCGCCCCGGGCGAGGACATCCCGCCGCTGGAGATGTTCCGCATGGCCGACGCCCAGGGCCGCCTGCTGGAGCTGGACCGCCTCTGCCGCAAGAAGGCCCTGGAGGCCTTTGCGCCCATCCATGCCCAGAACCGCGGCCTCATCGTGTCGCTCAACGTCGACGGGCACGCCATCGACGCCGACGTAGTGGGCTCGGGCACTCTCATCGGCCTGGTCAAGTCGCTGGGCATCAGCCCGAACAACGTGCTCATCGAGATCGTGGAGTCCCGGGCCAAGGACACCAAGGCCCTGGAGGAGTTCGTCAGCACCTACCGCAAGAACGGCTTCCTCATCGCCCTGGACGACCTGGGGGCCGGGCACTCCAATCTGGACCGCATCGCGCTGCTCAAGCCCGACGTGCTCAAGCTGGACCGTTCGCTGGTGGCCGGGGTGGACGCGCACATGACAAAGCTCGAGGTGGTCAAAAGCTTCGTGCAGATGGCCTCGCGCCTGGGCGCCCTGGCCCTGGCCGAGGGCGTGGAGCGCCAGGAGGACATCCTGCGCCTGCTTGAGGTCGGCCTGGACGTGTTCCAGGGCTTCTATTTCGGCCGCCCGGCCATGCGCATGCCAAAGGCCGAGACCGTGGCCGAGCGCATCGACTACCTGGCAGCCAAGTTCAGGGACAGCGCCACCGAGCGCTTCGCCGCCCAGAAGGAACTCTTTGCCCGCCACGACGCCTTGGTGCTCTCCCTGTGCCAGCGCCTGGCCGGGGTGGGCACCACGGGCATGGACAGGCTGCTGACCACCTTCATCGACGAGTGCGAAAACATCGAGTGCCTGTACGTGCTGAACGCGCGCGGCATCCAGCTCACGGACACGGTGTGCAACCCGGTCAAGCTGCGCAAGCGCAAACGCTTCATCTACGAGCCCGCGCGCGTGGGCGCAGACCACTCGCTCAAGGAGTACTTCCTGCCGCTGCGCGCCGGCCTGCCCAAGTTCACCACCCAGCCGTACATCTCGCTGGCCTCGGGCAACCGCTGCATCACCATCTCGGCCCTGTGCCAGGACAAGAGCGGCCGGGCCTGCATCCTCTGCGCAGACATCGACCACCGCGACTGAGCCCCCCCCGCCTTCCCCTCCGCGCATTTTTTTTGGAAAATATACGGAATTGTGGCCCGCCCCTCTGGCCTGGCCGCGGGCACCATAAAAATGCTGATCTATTGGGCACGTATTTGGTGCACCCCTGCGCGCGAGCCCGCCCTGCCTCACTCCCCAGCCCTGCCTCGCGCTGGCCCTGGCCTTTGGCCAGGGCCGCGAACCCGGCCCTGTAGCGGCACATGCCAATAATACGTATTGGGAAACATGATATGCGCAGGTCGTATGCCAATACTGATATAAAACACTGTGAAAATAGTGTGTTGCCCCCCTTCCTTTCTTTCGCGGATGTGCTAGTGATTTAATCGTGATGGGCCCTACACCGTGCCGCGTCCCCCAGCGCAGCTCAAAGCCGTTCACGCGAGGTGCACCATGAGAAACCTGACCATCCGCGCGCGCATCATCCTGCTCATCTCCGTTGCCCTGGTCTTCGCGGCCCTGGTGGGCGGCGGGTATTACTACGAACTGCTCCAACTCAAGAAGTACGCCATCGGGCAGACCCAGGAGACCATGCTCCAGGGGCAGAGGGAAAAGATTCAGCTGCTGGTGCATGCCCTGGCCATGGAGATCGGCGAAGACCTCAAGAAGCTGCCAGGGGACAAGGACGCGCAGATCGAGTTGATGCGCAGAACCACCAAGGACGTGCGGTTCGAGGCCGACAAGTCCGGCTACATCTTCGTCTATGAGGGCACCACGGTGGTCTCCATGCCGGTGAAGCCGGAGAACCAGGGCAAGGACCTGGGCGGGCTGGTGGACAAGAACGGCGTGTACCTGATCAAGGAACTGCGCGACGTGTCCGAAAAGGGCGGCGGCTTCGTGGAATATATCTTTGAGAAGCCCGGCAAGGGCCTGCAGCCCAAGCTGAGCTATGCCGAGCTGATCCCGGGCACCAAGTTCTGGATCGGCACCGGAGTCTACCTCGACAACATCGACGCCGAGAAGGCCAAGATCGATGCGGCCATCTCGGACATGGTCCGAAGCGCCAGCACGACCATTATCCTGGTGGTCCTGGGCCTGCTGATACTGGGCGTGCTGCCGCTGTCCGTGCTCATCTTCCGCAGTATCGTCCATCCCCTCAACGCCGCCACCAAGGCCGCCCAGGCCGTGGCCGCAGGCAACCTGGACGTGAGCCTGACCGTGGTCGGCAAGGACGCCACCGCGAAGCTGGAACAGGCCCTGAACACCATGGTCGCCACCCTGCGCACGAACATGGCCCAGATCAAGGCCAAGACCCAGGAAGCCGAACACAAGGCCCAGGCCGCCGAGGCGGCCACCGGCGAGGCCAACGAGGCCAAGGCCCAGGCCATCCGCTCGCGCCAGGAGGGCCTGCTCCAGGCCGCCACGCGCCTGGAGACCGTGGTGCAGCGCCTGTCCTCCGCGTCCGAGGAGATAGCCGGGCAGGCGGAGAACATCGGCCGCGCCACCGAGGTCCAGAAGGGCCGCATCACCGAGACCGCCACGGCCATGGAGGAGATGAATGCCACGGTGCTCGAGGTGGCCAAGAACGCCTCCCAGGCCGCCGAGGGCGCGGACACGGCCAAGAACCGCGCCACCAGCGGCAGCCAGGTGGTCAGCCGCTCCATCAAGTCCATGGACGAGCTCCTGATCCTGGCCCAGCACCTGAAGGGCAACATGGACGCCCTGGGCAAGCGCGCCCAGGACATCAGCCAGGTCATGAACGTCATCAACGACATCGCCGACCAGACCAACCTGCTGGCGCTCAACGCCGCCATTGAGGCCGCGCGCGCGGGCGACGCCGGGCGCGGCTTCGCCGTGGTGGCCGACGAGGTGCGCAAGCTCGCGGAAAAGACCATGACCGCCACCAAGGAAGTGGGCGAGACCATCAGGGGCATCCAGGAGGTGGCCGGGCAGAACATCCAGGGCATGGACGAGGCGGGCC
>JANXYI010000359.1 GCA_025350085.1 Deltaproteobacteria bacterium | reverse complement strand
CGGCGGCCCATGGCCACCCCCAAGCACGTCCAGCCCTTCCTCGTCTTTGCCGACGAAGCCGGCAACATCTACGACCACCCCGAGCTGCTCATGCTCTGCCGCCGCGGGAGCGAGCTCACCCCGCCCCGGCCGGACGAGCTGATGCCCCTGCCCGAGGGCAGCGAATTCTTCCTGCTGCCAGGCCGCAGCGCGCTCGGCCTGGACCCGGAGACCGGCCAGGTGGAGCAGCTGGACGAGCTGGCCGTGGCCGTGTTCGCCAGCCCGGCGCACACCCTCTCGGCCCACGCGGCCTATGTTGTCCAGCCCGGCGCGCCGAAGCTGCCGCTCTTCGCCTACGGGGCCGTGGGCTGGGCCGAGGGCCGCTTCTGGGTCTGCGCCCGCAAGGTGGACCAGGACCGGCGGCAGGTCTTTGAGGGCATCTCCCGCGAGCGCATCGAGAACGGCGCGCGCAAGCTCCTGACAGAATTGCCCGGCAACCGGCTGGTGCGCCATCTGACCAGCTGCGCCCTGACCTACGGCTGCCCGGCGGCCAAGAACCTGGCGCTGGGCCGCTTCGAGGCGCCCCTGCCGACCTCGCGTGTGTGCAACGCCCGCTGCGTGGGCTGCATCTCGCTCCAGCCCGAGGACTCCGGGTTCCCGTCCACCCAGAACCGCATCGCCTTTGCGCCCACGGAAAAAGAGATCTGCGAGGTCATGCTGCGGCACCAAAGCAAGGAGAAGCGGGCCATTTTGTCCTTTGGCCAGGGCTGCGAGGGCGAGCCGCTCACCGAGGCCGCGCGCATCGGCCGCGCCGTGACCCAGTTCCGCAAGGCCGGGGGCCGCGGCACAGTGAACGTCAACACCAACGCCAGCCTGCCCGAAACCCTGCCCGGCCTGGCGAGCGCTGGGGTGAACAGCATCCGCGTGAGCCTGAACAGCGCGCGGCCCGTTCCGTACGAGCTCTACCACCGGCCGAACGGCTACGCCTTTGCCGACGTGCTCCAGTCCATCCGCACGGCCAAGGGCCTGGGGCTTTTCGTGTCCCTCAACCTGCTGTATTTTCCCGGCCTCACGGACTGCGAGACCGAGTGGGACGCGCTCTCGGCGCTGGTTCAGGACACCAGGCTCGACTTCATTCAGCTGCGCAACCTGAACCTGGACCCGGACCTCTACCTGGGGCTCATGCAGGGCGTGGATTTCGGGCCGTGCATGGGCCTGGCCAACTTTTTGAAGCGCCTGAAGAAGGCCAGCCCCTGGCTGAACTTCGGCTACTTCAACCCGTACCTGGACCCTGATCGTGAAACGGGCCGGGACAAGGACGCCCCGGCGCAGGGCTAAAGGCCCCAACAACAGCGGTCAACAGCAACAGTCAACAGCAGCGATTCGAGCCGCCGCCCTCCGGCACCCCCTCCGGCGAGATTGGCAGCAATTCCACCGGCGCGCGCACCGGCTCTGCACCGGACATCAGTCCCTGGCGCACCAGGTCCATGAACGCGGTCAGCGGCGGGGACAGCCACTTGTCCTTGTGCCGCAGCATGAGCACCGCCGTCTCCAATTGGCCCCCGGACCAGGGCAGAACCTTCAGCCGCCCGGCAGCCACGTCGCCGCGCACGGCCAGCTCCGGTAGGATGCTCACCCCCAGGCCGTTCATGATGCAGCCGCGCAGGGCCGAGGCGCTGGAGAACTCCACCCCGGCAGCCACCTGAACCCCGGCCTCGGCCAGCAGGTGCTCGAACATCTTGCGGTAGGAACAGTCTGCGGCCGAGAGTACCAGGGTCTCGCCCTGCAAATCCTGCGGCCCCACTGCCTTGCGCGCTGCCAGCCGGTGCCCGGGCGCAGCCACCAGCACAAGGGGCTCCACGCCCAGGGCCTCCACCACCAGATCGCCCGCGCGCACGCTGTCGGCCATGAGAAAGGCCAGGTCCGTCACGCCCTGGCGCAGGTCCTTGTCCAGGCCTTCGAGTGTGCAGGCCGTGAAGCGCAGCCGCACCTGGGGGAAGCGCTCGCGGAAGCTGCGGATGATCCCGCCCAGGCGCCAGGCGCAGAGCGACTCGGGCACACGCACGGTGAGCGAGCCGCGCGACTCGGACTCGCCAGCCACAAAGGCCCGGGCCTCGTCCTCTAGCTCCAGCAGCTTCACCGCGAAGTCGCGCAGCCGCTCCCCGGCCGTGGTCAGGGCCACGCGGCGGCCCAGACGCTCGAACAGCCGCACGCCCAGTTCGTCCTCCAGGGCCGCGATGCGCGCCGACACCGTGGACTGGGCGGCAAAGACCTCCCCGGCCGCGCGGTGGAAGCTCAAATGCCGGGCCACGGCCACAAAGGTCCGCAGGTCGCGCAGTTCCATGCCCGCCCCCCTGGTTCAAAATCCCGTCGTTATTTCCGATCGCCATGGGCGATTGGCCGCCTCAGGAATAATCACTGGACACGATCGATTCCCGTTCATATACATCTATCCAGATCGTTACACCATGTCAATGCCGGGCCGCGCAGGCCGCGCCCGGCAGGACGCAACCCAAGGAGAAGCGGCATGAACAGGGAACAGGTGGAGCAGCGGGATCTGCGTGGCGCGCGGCAGCGTCGA
>JANXYI010000004.1 GCA_025350085.1 Deltaproteobacteria bacterium | reverse complement strand
TGCCCGCCTTGTCGACCTTGAACTCCACGCGGCCGGCTTTCAGCTCGCGCACGGCCTCGCCCACGTTGAAGGTCACGGTGCCGGTCTTGGCGTTGGGCATAAGCCCGCGAGGACCGAGCAGGCGGCCGATCTGGCCGACCTTGGCCATCATGTCCGGGGTGGCCACGGCGTTGTCGAACTCCATCCAGCCGCCCTTGATCTTCTCCACCAGCTCGTCTCCGCCGCACTCGTCGGCCCCGGCCTCGGTGGCCTCGGCCGCCTTGTCCGGCTTGCAGAAGACGATGACGCGCGCGGTCTTGCCCAGGCCGTTCGGCAGGGGGCAGGCGCCGCGCACCATCTGGTCGGAGTACTTCGGATCGACGCCGAGGTTGATGGCGACATCAACGGTCTCGTCGAACTTGGCAAAGGAGTTGTCGATGGCGAGCTTGACGGCCTCGTTCACCGCATAACGCTGTGTCGTGTCAAAGCCTTCTACAGCTTTGTCGTAGTTTTTTCCGTGTTTCGGCATGGCGTATCCTCGCTACCCTATGACTTCAAGGCCCATGCTGCGGGCAGTGCCGATGACGCAGTTCTTGGCGGCCTCAAGGGACTTGGCCGTAAGATCAGGCGCCTTGAGCTTGGCGATCTCTTCCACTTGGGCCATGCTGACCTTGCCGACCTTGGTCTTGTTGGGCTCGCCCGAGCCCTTCTCGATCTTGGCGGCCTTGAGCAGCAGCACCGGCGCAGGCGGCGTCTTGGTGATAAACGAGAAGGTGCGGTCGGCATACACGGTGATGATCACCGGGATGATCATGCCCTTCTGGTCCTGCGTGCGGGCGTTGAAGGCCTTGCAGAACTCCATGATGTTCACGCCGTGCTGGCCCAGCGCCGGACCCACGGGGGGGGACGGGTTGGCCACGCCGGCAGGGATTTGCAGCTTGACTTTACCAGTGATTTTCTTGGCCATTTTTATATCCTCGCAGGCGGTTGCCCGCCGCAGTCGAACAGGGTCCGTCTAGCCCTTCGTCACCTGGACGAAGTCGAGCTCCACCGGGGTCTGGCGACCGAAGATGGAGACAGCCACGCGGAGCTTGCCTTTGTCGTAATTCACGTCCTCGACGACACCATTGAACCCGCTGAAGGGGCCGTCGATAACCCGGACCTCGTCGCTTCTTTCGAAGTTAAACTTGGGCCGGGGCTGTTCCTGCCTGCTCTCCATCATGGAGAGGATCGTCTGGGCCTCGCTGTCACGCATGGGCGTGGGCCGGTTCTTGCCGCCCACGAAGCCCGTCACGCGCGGAATGGACTGGATCAGGTGCCAGGAGTCGTCGGTGAGCACCATCTGCACCATCACATAGCCCGGATAGAATTTCCGGGTGGTGGTGCGGCGCTCGCCCTTGATCATCTCGACCACCTTCTCGGTGGGGACGACGACCGCCAGGACCTGGCCCTTTTCCTGACCGGTCCGCATCATTTCCAGAATGGTCTTCTCCACGCGCTGCTCGAATCCCGAGTACGTGTGGACAATGAACCAGCGGGCCGATTTTTCCGCGCCAACGGCGCTTTCTTCAGTCACTTGCGCTCACCTTTGCCAGGGAGTTAGGACAGCACGGCTTCGATGATCTTGGACAAACCAAGATCAACGATGCCCAGGAACAGCGACATGACCACAACCAGGACCATGACCGCCGCACAGGTCGTATACGTCTCCTTGCGGGAAGGCCAGGTGATCTTTTTCAGTTCAACCTGGGCTTCCTCAAAGAAGATTTTCAGTTCCTGCGCCTTGGCGGCAACGCCCGTTTTCTCGGGCGTGTCTTCGCCTTGCTGGCCGCTGGGACCTTTCGCTGCATTTTTCGACATTGTTCTCCCCATGTTGGGGGTGTGGCAGGCCAGGTAGGATTCGAACCTACAGCGTCCGGTTTTGGAGACCGGTGCTCTAGCCGTTGGAGCTACTGGCCTGCATGAAACTACTTGGTCTCGCGGTGAACCGTGTGCCTCTTGTCGAAGGGACAGTACTTCTTCACCTCAAGACGGCCCGTAGTGTTCTTCTTGTTCTTCTCCGTAGAGTAGTTGCGCCGCTTGCACTCGGTGCAGGCGAGCTGGATATTGACGCGCATGGGCTACTCCAGGATCTCGGTAACAACACCCGCGCCAACGGTGCGGCCGCCTTCGCGGATGGCGAAGCGCAGGCCCTGCTCCATGGCGATGGGGTGGATCATGTCAACGATGAAGGTCGCGTTGTCGCCGGGCATGACCATCTCGACGCCGTCCTCCAGGCTCACCACGCCGGTGATGTCCGTGGTGCGGAAGTAGAACTGCGGGCGGTAGCCGGAGAAGAACGGAGTGTGACGTCCGCCCTCGTCCTTGGACAGGACGTAGACCTCGGCCTTGAACTTGCGGTGGGGCGGGATGCTCTTGGGCTTGGCCAGGACCTGGCCGCGCTCCACATCTTCGCGCTTGATGCCGCGCAAGAGCACGCCGACGTTGTCGCCGGCCTGGCCCTGGTCGAGGATCTTGCGGAACATCTCGACGCCGGTGCAGGTGCTCTTGACCGTGTCCTTGATGCCCACGATCTCG
>JANXYI010000450.1 GCA_025350085.1 Deltaproteobacteria bacterium | reverse complement strand
GGCCTCAAGGACATGGCCGGAGTCTGCCCGCCCCGGTTCATGCGCGAACTCGTGACAGCGCTGGTCAAGAAGTACCCGGAGCTCGTGATCCACAGCCACCGCCACTACACCGACGGGCTGTTCGTGCCGACCATGGGCGAGGCGGCCAAGGCCGGGGCGCACATCGTGGACGTGGCCATCGGCTCGGCCGTGCGCTGGTACGGTCAGGGCGAGGTGCTCTCCACTGCCGCGTACATCGAGGAGGAGATGGGCCTGTCCACCCTGCTCGACAAGGACATGATCCGCTCCACCAACTTCACGCTCAAGCAGATCATGCCTTACTATGACCGCTACTGCGCGCCGTACTTCCGCGGCATCGACCACGACGTGGTTTCCCACGGCATGCCCGGCGGGGCGACCTCGTCCTCACAGGAAGGGGCCATGAAGCAGGGCTACATCCACCTGCTGCCCTACATGCTCAAGTTCCTGGCCGGCACGCGCCGGATCGTGCGCTACCACGACGTGACCCCGGGCTCGCAGATCACCTGGAACACCGCGTTTCTGGCCGTCACCGGCGCCTACAAGCGCGGCGGCGAGCGCGAGGTCAGGCGGCTTCTGAACATCCTGGACATCGTGAACCTGGCGCCCGAGGCTGACCTGACCGCCCATGAGCTGACGGCCAGGCTCGACCTGTACCGCGACAGCAACGACGCCTTCCGCAACCTGCTGCTGGGCAAGTACGGCAAGCTGCCGCTCGGCTTCCCGGCCGACTGGGTCTACCAGAGCGCCTTTGGCGCGGAGTGGGCCGATGCCGTGGCCTGCCGCACCGAGACCTCGCCGCTGGAGACCCTGCCGGACATGGACCTGGTTGCCGAGGAGGCCAGCCTGAGCGCGCGGCTGAACCGGCCTGCCACGCCCGAGGAAGTGGTCATCTACCTGAACCACCCGGGCGACGCTCTCAAAACCATCGAGTTCTGCGAACGCTTCGGCGATGCCAACAACCTGCCGCTGGACGTCTGGTTCGAGGGCCTGGAAAAGGGCGAGACCCTGCTCTTCCAGAGCGGCACCGGCAAGCCGCACGTCATGCGCATCCACGACATCTCCGACCCGGACGAGCACGGCATGAGCATGGTGCGCTACACCGTGGACAACGAGACCGTGAGCTATCAGGTCAAGGTGCGCGAGGGCGTGACCTCGGAGCGCGATTCCGTGGAGCTGGCCGACCCCAAGAACGAGTACCACATCGGCTCGCCGAGCAACGGCGACCTCTGGGTCATGCACGTGCGCGTGGGCGATGCGGTCAAGGCGGGCGAGGAGATCTGCAACATCTCGATCATGAAGCAGGAAAAGAGCGTCTATGCGCCCGTGTCCGGCGTGGTCAAGCGCGTGCTCAAAAACGCCAACTACCAGGAAGACAAGATCATGGTGCCGGTGAAGGAGGGCGAGCTTTTGGTGGAGCTTGGGCCGGTGGAGACCTGCTGTCCCACCTGCAAGGCCCCGCTGGCCAGCGAGGACTTCAAATTCTGCCCCAGCTGCGGCCAAAAAGTCTAGCCTGGCCGGTCAGCTGTGCGCCTGAATTGTTGTACGTGCAATTGACGAAGAGTCTCCGGACAAGGTAACGGGCAGGCAGGCCATGAGGGGTCGCAGATCCTGAGCACCTGGCACAACGGGTCAGGGCAAAAGGTCCAGGCCAGGCCGCTTGGGTGTCTGTTCACCGGTATTGTTGTATGTGCAATTGACGAAAAGCCGACAAACAAGGTATCGTGTACGAAGACGATACGACGTGGCGCGTCCGGTCCCACTGGCACGAGATGATCGTGGAGGGGAAGGGGCGCGTTTGCGTCCTCTGATACTGTGAGAGTGCTGCGGCCGCACCGGCCCTGATGCCCCGGATGTCAAGGAGGAGAGCATGGCCAAGACCCAGAAAACCCCGATTGCCAAGCCCGCTGCCGCTGCCCCTGCGGCCAAGCCCAAGGCTGCGGACAAGCCCAAGGCTGTGGACAAGATTGACCTGACCGCCAAGATCGTGCTCAGCGGCGCGGACATCGTGGCCATTGGCCCGGACGCCGAACTCCTCGTGGGCGGCAAGAACTACAACACGGCCATCATCAGCCAGGTCCAGGGCATCCGCGCCCCGCAGTTTAGGGCCATCTCCTCCGACGCCTTCCACATGCTGCTCGACGAGACCAAGGTCAACGCCGCGCTCGTGCGCTCCATCGTGGACAAGGAATACAACGCCACGGACTGGAACGACGACGAGATCAACCGCGACACCGAATTCCTGCGCAAGTTCACCCGGCGCATCGCCAAGCGCATCGCGGCCGAGCTGGACCGCAACCCCGGCACCCTGATCAAGCTTCGGACCTTCGTGAACAACGTGGTCGAGGGCTTTGCCACCAGCCCTGAGGGCATCGACCAGCTGCGCAAGCGCTCGGTGCTCGTGCAGGCGGCCATCCTCTCGGTTACTCCCCCGCAGGCCGTGGCGGACAACGTGCGCAGCGCCTACCTGGACATCTGCAATGATGCCGGGCTGGAGAACGAGCCCGTGGCCGTGCGCTCCTCGGCCGCAGGCGAGGACAGCCGCAAGAAGGCCTTTGCCGGCCTGCAGGACACCTATCTGAACATCGTGGGCGAGGACCGCTGCGTGGAGGCCTACCACTGGGACTGCGCCAGCGCCTACAACCTGCGCAGCATGACCTACCGCCGCGAGGCCATCCTGGACGCCGTGCACAAGGCCGAGCAGACCGGCGACGACCTGATCGCCGAGACGGCCAAGCGCGAATGGGCCATCGAGAACACCTCGCTCTCGGTGTGCATCATGCGCATGATCAACCCGCTGATCTCCGGCACGGCGTTCTCCGCCGACACGGCCACGGGCTGCCGCGGCACGGACAGGAACGACCTCGTGTCCATCGACGCCAGCTATGGTCTGGGCGAGGCCGTGGTCGGCGGCATGGTCACCCCGGACAAGTTCTACGTCTTCCAGCGCGACGACGGCTCCGAGGTCGTGGTGCGTTTCATGGGCTGCAAGGACAAGAAGATCGTCTACGACGAGGAC
>JANXYI010000365.1 GCA_025350085.1 Deltaproteobacteria bacterium | reverse complement strand
CGCTTGCCTTCCTTCTGCTTTTCCAGAAGCTTGCGCTTGCGCGTGATGTCGCCGCCGTAGCACTTGGCGATGACGTCCTTGCGGAAGGGCGCCACGCGTTCCTTGGCGATGATCTTGTTGCCGATGGCGGCCTGGATGATGACCTCGAACATCTGGCGCGGGATGCTCTTGCGCAGCTTCGCCGTCAGGCTGCGGCCGAAGCGGTAGGACGAGTCGCGGTGGATGATGACGGAAAAGGCGTCCACGGGCTCGGTGTTGATGAGGATGTCCAGGCGCACCAGATCAGACTGCCGGTAGTCGATGATCTCGTAGTCGAGCGAGGCGTAGCCCTTGGTGCTCGATTTCAGCTTGTCGAAGAAGTCGTACATGATCTCGGCAAAGGGCATCTCGTAGGTGATGACCACGCGCGAGGCGGTCAGGTACTTCATGTCCTTCTGGATGCCGCGCTTCTCCTCGCACAGGCCGAGCACGTTGCCCACATAGTCGTTCGGCACGTGGATCTCAACGCGCGCATAGGGCTCGTACAGCGCGGCGATCTGGCTGGGGTCGGGCAAGAGGCTCGGGTTGTCGATCTGCAGGTTGCGTCCGTCCGTGGTGTCGACCTTGTAGATGACCGAGGGCGCTGTGGTGATGAGCCGGGCCTGGAACTCGCGCTCCAGGCGCTCCTGCACGATCTCGATGTGCAAGAGGCCGAGAAAGCCGCAGCGGAAGCCGAAGCCCAGCGCCTTGGAGGTCTCGGGCTCGAAGCTGAAGGCCGCGTCGTTCAGCTGCAGCTTCTCCAGCGCCACCTTGAGGATCTCGTATTCGTTGGGCTCAACAGGGTAGAGCCCGGAGAAGACCATGGGCTTGACCTTCTTGAAGCCCGGGAAGGGCGTCTTGGTGGGGTTGTCGGCGCGGGTGATGGTGTCGCCCACGGGCGCGTCCGAGAGCTCCTTCATGTTCGCGCAGAGAAAGCCCACCTCGCCGGGTCCGAAGTCCGGCATCTCGATGCTCTCGGGCGAGAACACGCCGAGCTTCATGACCTCGAACTCCTTGCCCGAGGAGAAGATGCGGATTTTCTCGCCCTTCTTGATGGTGCCGTCGAGCACGCGGAAGAGCACCACCACGCCGAGGTACGTGTCGTACCAGGAGTCGAAGATCAGCGCCTTGAGCGGCGCGTCGGCGTCGCCTTTGGGCGGCGGCAGGTGGGTGATGATGCGCTCGATGAGCTCAGCCACGCCCAGGCCGGACTTGGCGCTGACGAGCACGGGGTCCGTGCAGTCGAGCCCGATGACCTCCTCGATCTCGCGCGCCACGCGTTCGGGCTCGGCGCTCGGCAGGTCGATCTTGTTCAAGACCGGCACGACCTCGAGGTTGTTGTCCAGCGCCAGGTAGACGTTGGCGAGCGTCTGGGCCTCCACGCCCTGGGAGGCGTCGACCACGAGCAGCGCGCCCTCGCAGGCGGCGAGCGACCGCGAGACCTCGTAGGAGAAGTCCACGTGGCCCGGGGTGTCGATGAGGTTCAGGATGTATTTCTGGCCGTCGTGCGCGGTGTAGGGGATGCGCACGGTCTGGGCCTTGATGGTGATGCCGCGTTCGCGCTCCAGGTCCATCTTGTCCAGGTACTGGGCCTTCTGGTCACGCGCGGAAACCACCCCGGTGATCTCCAGGATGCGGTCGGCAAGGGTGGACTTGCCGTGGTCGATGTGCGCGATGATGCTGAAGTTTCTGATGAGCTTGGTGTCGGTCATGGTCTCGCACGTTTGGGCCGGAGCTGTCCGGCCCGTGTTCGTAAGGTCTGCCCCAGCGCGGGGCGAGAGCCCTTGTACGGCATAATTGCCCGGCTGTCTAATGGCCGGCGGCGGCAGCGGGCGCGGAGCCCACAGGCACCGGCTTGCCCTCGGGTGCGTTCACGCGTACCGTGCGGACCATGCGGACCATCATTCTCGGCGGCACAGGGTTCATCGGCAAGGCTTTGGCGCGGCTTCTCGCCGGGCAGGGGTATGCCGTCATCGTGCCCTCGCGCCGACCGGACAAGGCGGCCGCCGCGCTCGGCCCGGGCATCACGGCCGTGGGCTTCGACGGCGTGACCGGCATCGGCTTTGCCCGGCACATCGACGCCACCACGGCCATCGTGAACCTGGCCGGGGAGAACATCGCCGACGGCCGCTGGACCCCGGACAAGAAGCGCCGCATCCTGGAGAGCCGCCTGGACGCCGGGGCCGCGGTCATGGACGCCATCCGCCAGGCCGAGGCCCCCCCGGCCGTGCTGGTGCAGGCCTCGGCCGTGGGCTTTTACGGCGCGCGCGGGGCTGAGCCCGTGGGCGAGGACGCCGCTCCGGGCACGAATTTCCTGGCCCACGTGGCCCAGCGCTGGGAGGACTCCACCAGCGGAGCCGAGGCCCTGGGCGTACGCCGGGTCGTCGTGCGCACGAGCATGGTCCTGGGTCCGGGCGGGGCGCTTCGAAAAATGCTGCCGGCCTTCAAGCTGGGGCTGGGCGGGCCGCTTGGCGCCGGCACCCAGATGGTGCCCTGGATCCACCTGGACGACGAGGCCGGGGCCATCGCCTTTCTGATGCAGACGCCGGGGCTCTCCGGCCCGTTCAACCTGGCCGCGCCCGAGGCCGTGGACTCGCGCGGGTTTGCCCGGGCCCTGGGCCGCGCGCTGGGCCGTCCGGCCGTTCTGCCTGCGCCGGGGTTTGCGCTGAAGCTCCTGCTGGGGCAGCTGGCCGAGGAGGTCCTGCTCTCGGGCGTGCGCGCGGAACCCACGCGGCTTCTGGCTGCGGGCTACAGGTTCAGGCATCCAACTCTGGCCGGGGCCCTGGCCGGGGCGCTGGAAGACGTGTTGGGCCAGGCCTAGAACAGGTTTTTCGCCGCGATCGCAAGGAGCGTGCATGGCTAAGGGCAGGATTCTGGTGGTGGAGGACGAGGCCATCGTGGCCCTGGGCATCCAGTCCAGTCTGGAGCGCCTGGGCTATGAGGTCGTCGGCCGGGCAGGCACCGGCGCCGAGGCTCTGGCCCTGGCCGAGCAGGCCCGTCCGGACCTGGTGCTCATGGACGTGATGCTCGACGGCAGCGGCATGGACGGCATCGATACCGCAAGTGAGCTGCACGAGCGCTTCAACCTGCCGGTGGTCTACCTCTCGGCCGTCACCGACGAGCAGACCCTGGACCGCGCCAAGCGCACCGACCCCTTCGGCTATCTGGTCAAGCCCTTCAAGGACCACGAACTTTCCCTGGCCATCGAGGTGGCCCTGTACAAGTCCCGCACCGAGCAGCGGCTGCAGGAGAACGAGCGGCTGCTCTCCACCACCCTGGGCAGCCTGGCCGAGGCTGTGGTCTCCACCGACACCGAGGGCCGCGTTAGCTACCTGAACCCCGCGGCCGCGGCCATGCTCGGCGTGGAGCCGGAGCAGGCCCTGGGCCGGGAGATCGCCTCGCTGTTCAGCATCCTGGAGCCGGACACGCGGCTGCCCATCACCGGCCTGGAGGAGATCTGCAGCCCGCGCGCGGCGCACCCCCTGTGCGAGGACATGCTGCTCGTCACCCCAAACGGGCAGGAGATGCCCGTGGGCCTGTCGGTTTCGCCCATCATCGGTGCGCGCGGCAACTTCCGGGGCCGGGTCCTGGTCATGCGCAACGTGGCCCTGCGGAAAAAGGCCGAGGCCGAACTGCTCAGCAGCATGCAGGCCCTGCGCACCGCCTTCCGCCAGACCGTGCGCGCCCTGGCCAGCATGGCCGAGAAGCGCGACCCCTACACCGCCGGGCACCAGCAGCGCGTGGCCAAGCTGGCCTGCGCCATCGGCCGGGAGCTGGGCCTGCCCCAGGAGTCCCTGGAGGGCCTGGAGGTGGCGGGCACCCTGCACGACATCGGCAAGGTCTACGTCCCGGCGGAGATCCTGGCCAAGCCCGCGCGGCTCTCGCACATGGAGATGGGCATCATGAAGAGCCACTCCGAGGTCGGCTTCGAGATCCTGCGCGAGGTGAATTTCCCCTGGCCCGTGGCGCGCACCGTGCTGGAGCACCACGAGCGTCTGGACGGCTCGGGCTATCCTGGCGGGCTCAAGGACGGCGACATCTCGCGTGAGGCGCGCATCCTGGCCGTGGCCGACGTGGTCGAGGCCATGAGCTCGCACCGGCCCTACCGCGCGGCCCTGGGCCTGACCAAGGCCCTGGAGGAGATCGGTTCCGGCCGCGGCCGGATCTATGACGCCGAGGCCGTGGACGCCTGCCTCGCGGTGATGAACGGCGGCGGCTTCACCTTTGATGAACCCGAGGTCTGCCAGGGCGCGCCCGCACCGGGGCAGGCCAGGCGCGCCGCGCCCGAGGCGGCCGATGAGTGATGGCGGCCGGAACCGTGGTGGTGAACGAATGATGGCGACGGGGGCACGATGAGCATGCGCGGCCGCATCCTGGTGGTGGACGACGAGTCCGGCATCCGCTCCTCCCTCAAGGGCATCCTGGAGGACGAGGGCTTTGGCGTGGTGGAGGCCGAGAGCGGCGAGCGCGGGCTCGAACTGCTGGACGCAGGCGACTCCGTGGACCTCGTGTTCCTGGACATCTGGCTGCCCGGCCTGGACGGCCTGGCCGTGCTGGCGCGCATCCGCGAGGACCGGCCCGACCTGCCCGTGGTCATGATCTCCGGGCACGGCACCATCGAGACCGCGGTGGCGGCCATCAAGCATGGGGCCTTTGACTTCATCGAGAAGCCGCTCTCGCTCGACAAGGTCGTGCTGGCCGCGCACAAGGCCCTGGAGTTCTCGCGCCTGAAGCAGGAGAACATGGCCCTGCGCCAGTCCCTGGGCGAGGCCGAGGTACACCTTACCGGGACCTCCCCGGCCATGAATGAGCTGCGGGAGATGATCAGCCAGGTGGCACCCACCGACGCCTGGGTGCTCATCACGGGCGAGAACGGCACGGGCAAGGAGATCGCCGCGCGCCTTTTGCACGCCGAGAGCCTCCGCGCGCCCATGCCCTTTGTGGCCGTGAACTGCGCGGCCATCCCCGAGGAGCTCATCGAGAGCGAGCTCTTCGGCCACGAGAAGGGCGCCTTCACCGGCGCGGACAAGGCCCAGGTCGGCAAGTTCGAGCTGGCCCACCGGGGCACGCTGTTCCTGGACGAGATCGGCGACATGAGCCTCAAGACCCAGGCCAAGATCTTGCGCATCCTGCAGGAGCAGCGCTTCGAGCACGTGGGCGGCCGCAAGACCATCAGCGTGGACGTGCGTGTGCTGGCGGCCACGAACAAGGACCTGCCCGCCGAGATCCGCGCCGGGACCTTCCGCGAGGACCTCTACTACCGGCTCAAGGTCTTCCCGCTCACGGTGCCGCCCCTGCGCGAGCGCGTGGGGGACATCCCGCTGCTGATCAACGACTTCGTGGACACGCTCTCGCGCCGCGGGGGGTGCAAGCGCGCGCGCTTCAGCCCCGAAACCCTGGCGGTCCTTGCGACCTATCCCTGGCCGGGCAATGTGCGCGAGCTCAAAAATTTCGTGGAGCGCATGCTCATCCTGGCTGGCGGCCGCGAGGTCACGCCGGACCGCCTGCCGCCGGACATCACCAGCCAGGCCACGGTTCCGGCCGCGCCTGCTTCCGTGGACATCGCCGCCCCGTCGTCCGCCCAGGCCGACGCCGACTTACTCCCGGACAGCTTCCAGGCCGGGCCGGTGGACCTGAAGGCCGCGCGCGCGGAGTTCGAGGCGCGCTTCCTCACGGCCAAGCTGGCGGAGTTCGGCGGCAACGTGACGAAGCTCGCCGAGGCCGTGGGCCTGGACAGAAGCTCGCTGTACCGCAAGCTCAAGGGCTACGGGCTCCAGGCAGAGTAGGGGGACGTCATGAAGAAGCGGGATATTTACATCCGGTACCTGGCGCTGGCGTTCAGCCTTTCGGTGGCCGAGGCCGGCCTGCGGTTCGAGGCCGTCTGCGAGGCATCCCCAGGGATACGCGAGCAATGTGACGGCGAGCTGTCCGAAGAAGAGGGCCTGCGTTTGCTGGAAGCGCTGGTCGACGGGACGGCTGACCTGCCGTAACGTTACGTTTCACGGTTCTTGCGTTGAGAGTGTGCCTGACCTGCCCCCCTAAACCTGAGCCAGAGATTTTGTTAGTCTCTGGCCATGGAGGGAACAGACATGGGCAGGAAAGGCCAGACCACCATGCTCTTCATTGCCCACATGCTGCCCAAGGCATTGCAGGTGGACGAGGTGGTGCGGTTTGGTGGGGCAGAGAAGAGTGTAAATCAAGGCAAAGACGAGGCACAAAGCCCCACGATGTGATGACATAGTAGTACTACACACCCATAATGTTATACGGCATAACGCATGCAAAACGCGAACATGGCGACGTCGGAGAAATTTAGCATGAAGAATGTGGTCGTTCTACTTGTTACTATTGCAATTGTATTGCTCTCACTTTTTGCTATTTGAAGATGCAAACGTGACGTTATGCACTTAAGTGTAAAATATGAGCAGGAATTAAACATCGGATCATTGCTAACCGCATCAGCAAATTTGCGTTGCTACAAATTGCGTGACAAAAGCGCAGGCAGAATATTTGGAGTCAGCAGAAAGTTTAGTATGAATCCTTTCTACGTATTGGCCGCAATGTTCTCTGGGCAATCAATATTTCCTGCCGGTGATAATGTTTATTCGATTGTCTTTCCTGTTTGTGCAAAAACAGAACCTGGATTTTTAGAAATGCTAGAAGATCTAAAAAATCCAAAAAAAGTATTTGAAGAATTTGGCCATGGCTTTGTTGCTCAACCACGCTTTGCCATGGATTACAACGGAGCGAAGTCCTATTTTTCAGGAAATCTAGACACTACAAGAACGATCAATATAATTTTCAAGCGTGATTGCATTGAAAATTTTTACCTCATTGATGGCGATGATATATATGACATGATGCAAATCACTATTCCAGTCCACGGATCACTATATGACCCGGCAGACATAGGGGGATAATATCGAGATACTTCGATATTTGCTGCAGAGTACAGAAATTGTTTAGTATTTAATTTTATTTGAAACAATAAAGGCCGGAGGCTGCAACCCCCCGGCCTTTCGTCATTCCTCGCCCCGGATTCCCCGGCCCGGCGCCCTACACCCAGTAAGTGACGTCGAACTTCTGCATGCCGACCTTGAGCTTCTTCAGCGCGGTCACGTCCATGTCGCGGATGCGGATGTAGACCTCGCGCGTGCCCACCTCGGCGGGCTCGCATGAGGTTAAGAGGCTCATCAGCCGCGCGCCGTTGTCCTTCAAAAAGTCCAGCACCGGGATGAGTCCGCCGGGCTCGTTGGGCAGGCGCACCCCGATCTGGATGCCGCCCTCCATGACGCCGGTGATCCGCACCAGCACCTTGAAGATGTCGGAGTGCGTGACCACGCCCACGACCTTGCGCTGCTCGTCCACCACGGGCAGGCCGCCGATCTTGTGCTCCAGCATGAGCGCAGCGGCCTGCTCGATGGTCTCGCCCGGGCCGATGGTCACGACCTTGCGGGTCATGATGTCCTTGAGCTTGATCTCCGCGAGCAGGTAGTACAGCTCGTGCATGTCGAGGGTGGTGGCCTTGGAGGGCGAGGCCTCCTTGATGTCCCGGTCGGACACCAGGC
>JANXYI010000314.1 GCA_025350085.1 Deltaproteobacteria bacterium | reverse complement strand
CGGCAGGCGGGCCAGGCCCTCGGGCCGCACCCAGCGCACGCCCGGCTCCTTGGCGAACCAGGTCAGCTGGCGCTTGGCATAGGCCCGGGTGTTGCGCAGCCAGAGGCCGCAGGCGTCCACCAGATCAAGATTGTCCAGCAGGTGCGCCAGGATTTCCGGGCAGCCGATGCCTGAATAGCCCGGCGCCGCGCGGTCCGGTGTCTGCTCCCAGGCCCGGCGCACCTCGTCCACGGCCCCGGCCGAGAGCATGGCGGTGATGCGCCCCTCCAGCCCCGGCTCCAGTTCGCGCAGGGTGAGCGACAGCCCGACCTTCAACAATTCCACACCGGTCTGGCCCTGCTTCTGCTCCGCAAACCAGGCCGAGAGCGGCCTGCCGGTGCCAAGAAAGACCTCCAGCGCCCGGCTGATGCGCTGGGTGTCGTTTCTGTGCAGGCGCGCGGCTGTTGCCGGGTCGGCCTGGGCCAGGTCCGCGTGCAGGGCGCCCGGGCCCTCGCGCTCCATGCGGCCAAGGACCCAGGTGCGGATCTCGTCCGGAACCGGCGGGATGTCGGCCAGGCCCTGCTCCAAGGCGCGCAGATAGAGCCCCGTGCCCCCAACGAGCACCGGCACCCGGCCCTTGGCCCGGGCCTCGGCAATCTCGATGCGGGCCAGCTCGGCAAAGCGCGCCGCGGTCATGGCCTCGGCTGTGGACAGAAAGCCGTACAGCCGGTGCGGGCACACGGCCTGCTCGGCCGCGTCGGGCTGGGCCGTGACGATGGGGAAAGCCGCGTACACCTGCCGCGAGTCATCGTTGATGACCGTGACCGGAAGTTCACGGGCCAGGGCCAGCGCCGCCCCGGTCTTGCCGGACCCGGTGGGCCCGAGGATGCACACGGCGCGAAGCATGGTCATGTTCAGTCCGGGCAGGTCTCGCCCTGGGCCGCATACTTGGCCGCGAGCCTTTCCAGCACCGGCTCGGGCACCAGGCCCTTGACGTTGCCGCCGTGCAGGGCGACCTCCTTGACGATGGTCGAGCTCAAATACATCCACTTGTAGTCGGTCATCAGGAACACGGTCTGCACGTCGCGCGAGAGCCTGCGGTTCATCAGCGCCATCTGGAACTCGTACTCGAAGTCGCTCACTGCGCGCAGGCCGCGCAGGATGGCCCCGGCCCCGCGCCTGAGCACGTAGTCGATGAGCAGGCCGTCAAAAGGCTCCACGATGATGCGCGGCTCGTCCGGGAAGCTCTCCCGGGCCATGGCCACGCGCTCGTCCAGCGTAAAGCAGGTCTTCTTGGGCGTGCTCTTGGCCACGGCCAGGACCACGGTGTCGAAGAGCCTAAGCCCGCGCTTGATGAGGCTCACGTGCCCCTTGGTCAGGGGGTCGAAGGTGCCGGGATAGATGGCGAGTCTGGGATTTTGTTCTGCCACAGCATGATCCTCGTCTGCCCGTAGAGCCTGTCGGCCTGCGGAAGGAGTTGGGCCGGAATCTGGCCCGCAAGTTCAGCCTGGGCCTCCACCTCGGCCAGCACAAAGGCGTTTGGGGCGATCCAGCCGCCGCGCACGGCTTTCTCCAGCGCCGGGGGCAGCAGGTCAAGGCCGTAGGGCGGGTCAATGAACACGACGTCAAAAGGCTCTTTCGCCGGCCGGGCCAGGACCTTCAGGAGATCGGCCTGGAACACGCGCCAGCGGGCCTCAGGGACCTTCAGGTCGCGCAGGGACTGCCGCAGGCAGTCGGCCGGCCGCGCGCCCTTCTCCACAAACCAGGCCAGGGCCGCGCCCCGGCTCAAGGCCTCGATGCCCAAGCTGCCGCTGCCCGCAAACAGGTCGAGCACCCGCGCCCCGGCCCAGTCCACACCTCTGGCCTCGAGCATGGAGAACACGGCCTGGCGCACCTTGGCCGTGGCCGGACGATAGCCTGGCCCGTCCACGGTGCGGATCGTGCGCCCGCCGTATGCTCCTGCTATGACACGCATCCCACATTCCAGCTAGAGCTCGGAGATCAGCTCCACGATCTTGCGGTTCAGGTCGAGGAAGCGGTCGCGGATCTCGGTCTGGGCCACCCAGGGCTTGTCCTTGGCCAGCTCCATGCGTTTCTGGAACTCGGAATAGAGCGTACGCGAATCCGAGAGCAGGAAGTCCCAGTCAATGCGCGGCACGGCCTTGTCCACGTCCACCACCGGGACCATGACCTTGCCGGGCTCGAGCGTCAGCTCCTCCAGGTAGGCGGGCACATGCACCTCCAGGCCCAGCTGCCCCTTGATGAGATCGCCCAGCTTGTTCAGGGCGCGCACCTCGCCGTGGATCAGGATGACCTTGGTGCTCTTGCCGTCAAAGGTCCTCAACCACTGCATGATCTCGGTCTGCCCGGCGTGGGCCGAGAACCCGCCGATGGTGAAAATCTTGGCCGCGATGGCGATCTCCTCGCCGAAGATGGTGATGCTCTTGGCCCCGTCCACGATCTTGCGGCCCGGCGTGCCCTCGCCCTGGTAGCCGCAGAACACGATGCTGGCGCCCTTGCGCCAGAGGTTGTGGCGCAGGTGGTGGCGGATGCGCCCGGCATTGGCCATGCCGCTGGCCGAGATGATGATGGCCGAGCCGGTCATGGTGTTGATGGCCCGGGATTCCTCGGCCGTCTGGCTGAAGCGCAGGTTCTTGAGCGAGAGCGGGTCCTTGCCTTCTTTAAGCAGGGCCTTGGTCTTGTCGTCGAAGTACTCCGGGTTCTTGCGGAAGATCTCCGTGGCCTGGATGGCCAGCGGGCTGTCCAGGAAGATCGGCATGTCCTTCGGCAGCTTGCCCTCCTGGTCGAGCAGGAACAGGGAGTACAGAATCTGCTGGGTGCGCTCCACGGCAAAGGCCGGGATGATGACCTTCTCGTGGTTCTTGTAGCTGTAGGCGATGGCCGCGGCCAGCTCCTCGCGGCTGGTCTCGGAGTCCTTGTGGTCGCGGTCGCCGTAGGTGGACTCCAGGAACACGTAGTCCGCGCTGCCGCCCGAGCTCGGGTCGGGCAGGATGAGTTGGTTCGGCCGTCCCAGGTCGCCGGAGAACACGAGCTTGGTGCTCTTGCCCTCCTCCATGTACGCGATCTCCACAAAGGCCGAGCCCAGGATGTGCCCGGCGTCGCGGTAGGTGACGCGGATGCCCGGCGCAGGCTCAAAGGGCTTGTTGTACTCGATGGTCTCGATGTGCGGGAAGGTGGCCACGGCGTCGGCCGTGGTGTAGAGCGGCAGGTCCAGCATCTCGCTGCGGCGCTCGGACGCGGCGAAGGCGGCCTGGGTCTTGCCCCGGCGCTCGCCCGCGGTGTACGGAGGCTGGAGGGCCTTGTTGCCGCGGCGCAGGCCCTTGCGGTGGTGCTGCTCGGCCTCCATCTCCTGGATGTGGGCGCTGTCGAGCAGCAGGATCTGCATGAGGTCGCGGGTGGGCGGGGTGGCGTAGATCTTGCCCTTGAAGCCCGAGGCCACCACGCGCGGCAAAAGCCCGATGTGGTCGATGTGGGCGTGGGTGACCAGGATGAAGTCCAGTTCGCCCGGCCGGTAGTTGTCCATGCTCAGGTTGCGTTTCTCGATCTCGGCATTGCCCTGGTGCATGCCGCAGTCCACCGAAAAGCGGTGGCCGCCGGTCTCAAGGATGTAGCAGGAGCCGGTGACGGCCTGGGCTGCGCCCAGAAAATGGATCTTCATACGTGCCTTTGTCCGCCTGGGTTGGCGCGCGGTTTTCCGGGCCAGAGCCCTGGCCCGGTCTTCCGGTCGCGCATGTTTTTGTGTACACCTGCCTGGTCCGGCGCGAAGTGCCCGGTCTGGCGCATGATTGCCAAAGAAGCCACACGCCCGCAACCCTTAATAGCAGAACCCAGAGGTGTAAATGCCCAACTCCAAGCAGTACCTCATCGACGATCTCTCCATGCAGGAGTCGTGGCGGCTGTTCAAGATCCTCTCGGAAATCGTGGACGGCTTCGAGACCTTGAACGATATCGGCCCGGCCGTGTCCGTGTTCGGCTCGGCCCGGGTCAAGGCCGGGGAGCCCTGGTACGAGAAGACCATGGACCTGACCGCGAAATTGGCCAACGCGGGCTTCACGGTCATCACCGGCGGCGGGCCGGGCCTCATGGAGGCGGGCAACAAGGGCTGCTTCGAGGCCGGGGGCCAGTCCGTGGGCCTGCACATCCACCTGCCGCTCGAACAGCGCAACAATCCGTTTCTGAACGTGCGCTGCGACTTCCGCTACTTCTTCGTGCGCAAGCTCATGTTCATCAAGTACGCCATGGCCTACATCGCCCTGCCCGGCGGCTACGGCACGCTGGACGAGCTCTCCGAGGCCCTGGTGCTCATCCAGACCCGGCGCATCAAGGCCTTTCCCATCGTGCTCCTGGGCAAAGACTTCTGGGGCGGGCTGGTGGACTGGTTCCAGGAGCGCCTGGTGGCCGACGGCTACTGCGGCCCCAGGGACATGGACCTGTTCCTCGTCACCGACTCCAACGAAGAGGCCGTGGAGCACATCCGGCGCCTGGTGATCGTCTAGGGGCGCGCAGCCCGGCGCGATTGCCCGTAGCCGCGGCTAGAAGCTCCTGCGGTTGTCCACAAAGTTGCCCAGGATCTTGAGGTGGGCCTTTTCCTCCTCGGCCAGCAGCACGAGCGTGCGCTTGAGGTCGGCATCAGTCTCGTCCCTGGCCCGGCGCAGGTACAGGTCAAGGGCCTGGGCCTCCACGGCCATGGACAGGTCCAGGGCCTCGGCCATGCTCCCCGGATCGCCCAGCTGGCCCAGATAGTCCGCGGCACTGAGACCGCCCTCCAGGGTGCCGGGGGCCACCGAGGCCCGGGCGCGCAGCTCAAAGGCCTGCACGTCTTCAGCTTTTGCCCCGCCCTGTCCGGCCAGGCGCTTCCAGAGCTCGGCGATCATGCGCCGGTGGCGCACCTCGTACCCGGCCAGGCGCAGGAACAGCTCCGCCACCTCGGCCCCTGTTGCCTCGGACACGGCAGCCCGGCCCGCCAGGGTTGTGTAATACTCCTCCAGCACCTGCTCCATGCCCCAGGCCCGCTCCAGGATCTCCCGGGGCGTGCTGGCGCCCAGCAGCGCCGCCAGGCCCAGGTCCAACGGGCCCACGGCCTGCGCCCTGTCCCAGGCCAGGATGCCGCCCTCGATGCTCATGGCCTCCTTGAAGCCCAGGCCGGCCAGGAGATTGGCCCCGGCCAGGCTGCGCCGTCCGGAACGGCAGTAGACCACCGTGGGCAGGAGCGGATCGAGCTCCCCGGCGCGCCCGGCCAGCTGCGGCAGGGGGATCAGCGTGGCGCCAGGGAGGTGCCCCTCCTCGTATTCGAAGTCCTGGCGCACATCGAGCAGGGTGCGCGCGCCCAGGCGCGTGGAGTCGAGAAGGGCGCGGGCCTTTGGGACTGGGATCTGGCGGGCAATGCTCATGGTAGTCCTCCATGCTCTGTCCCTACCTGCTTCCCAGGGCCAGGGCAAGCCTGGACAACTCGCAGGGTCACGCGCAGCGCAGGGCAAAAGGCGAACGCCCGGCCAGCCCCAGGGCCGGTCAGGCGAAACCTATTTCCTTCATATTGTGGTTAAACAAAGCCGCTAAGCCGTTGCGCAGCAGTGCTTTTACGGCAGCACCAGCTCATGCGCGCGGCTCCGCTGTCCTGGGTCGGGCTGCACCAGAACTGGCGTGCGGGGCTACAACAGGCCCTGGCTCCAGTTGAAGACGCTGGTGCGCAGGCTCTGGTCCAGGGCCTTGGGCCAGTATTCGCGCAGCACCGCGAAACAGGCGTACCCGGCCTGCTCCAGCTCGCGGCGGTGGGCGGAGAGGTCCAGCTCCCAGCCCGGGAAGATCCAGTGGTTGGCACCGATCTTGCGCACCCAGGCCATCTCCCCGCGCGGGCTTAAGATGGGCTCTTCCAGGCGCACCTCCTCGGCCAGGACGCGCGTGATCCCGAGCGGCCAGAGCCCGCCCAGCACAATGCCCAGCGGGATGGGGCTTGAGCGCGGCAGGCTGAGCAGCTCCTCGCCCGAGAGCTCCGGGCTCACAAAGGCCGCCTCCATGCCCAGCTCGGCAAACTGCGCGGCGGTCTCGGCACTGGCCAGGTTGCAGAAGGGCCCGCCCATAAGGCGCAGGCCGTGCCCGGACTCGAACAGACCCGCCTGCCAGGGCGCGTTGAGCACAAAGCGCTTCGCGCCCCGTTCCCGCGCTTCAGACAGGAGCCTCTGATAGCGTTCTTCCTCGCCGGGCCAGATGACCGGGGGCAGCCACCACCAGGTGCGCGCCGTGACCGGCCGGGGCACGTCGAGCAGCGCCGAGCGCTCCAGCCACACGCCAATGGCCATCGCGCTCCGGCCCTTGCCTGCGCCCGCTGTTGCGGCATGTTTTATGTCGGCGACGGCGCCCTCGTGCCCAACGTTGCGGGGTCGGGATTCACCGCCTGGTTCCGCTACAGCTACATGGACCAGAATCAGAACTGGGAGGGGAGCCATTCCGGGCCGGCATCCGACAACAGTGACAAGCAGTTGCAGACCAGCTTCTTCACATTTGGCGGGGATTATATGATCAACCGCCATTGGACGGCGATGGCCGAGTTGCCCATCTATGATCGCGCGGTGACCTCTATTGATGACGGAACGGTATTTGGAGCTGCCGGATCCATCTAAATCGGCCGCCTGAGGGCAATCGGCGATCTGCAGCTAACCGGGCTCTACACCGACCTTTCAACCGACCTCTCGACCGGCATAAGCTTCGGCGTGAAGCTCCCCACCGGGGACGACCATGGGCCGAATGGACCGCTCGGCGGCACGGAGTTCAATAGAGACAGCCTGCCTGGAACCGGCGGCGCCGATCTGATGTTCGGGGCCTATCACGCAGGCCAGGTCATGGCGGCAAGGAACCTCTCGTATTTTGTGCAGGCCCGGTACCAGCTCGCCCTGTCCATGCAGGGCGGCTATCGTCCAGGAAACGAGCTGAATAGCGTTGTGGGTCCGACCTACGACCCGGGACCCTCGGGGCCATTCACCCAAATCGCGCCCACATTGCAATTTCTGGACAGCTCCCGGGCGCATGACAGCGGCCTGACCGCCGATCCACCCAACTCAGGCTACGAGCGTTTACTGATCGCGGCGGGCGTGCGGCTGAAGTTGAGCCGGAAGACTAACGTCTATACCGATATAGAAATCCTACTATAACAGCACGCCAATTTCGCGACCGGTGGAGGCATCTCTGATGTCGTCGGGCGGCTTGGG
>JANXYI010000279.1 GCA_025350085.1 Deltaproteobacteria bacterium | reverse complement strand
CCGCCATGGCGCCCTGGCGCAGTTCGTCGAGGATGTTCTCGGCCTTGTGGGCCAGGCCGTTGATCTTGTGCAGACCAAGGAAGCCCGAGGCCCCCTTGAGGGAGTGCATGGGCCGGAAGATCTCGTTCAGAAGACCCAGGTTCTCCGGGTTCTTCTCCAGTTCGAGAAGGTTCGGCTCGATGGTCTCAAGGTGCTCTTTGGCTTCCACGAAGAAGTCAGAGAGTATCTCTGGATCAAGGTAGTCTTGGCTCATCGAGATACCTGCCTGCGCTCATTATTCCGCCCCCATGCGCATGCGGGCGGAGCGTTCGCTCCGGGCTTCAGCCCAGGAGCATCTTCACGTTGCGGACCATCTTCTCCGGCTGGGCCGGCTTGACCATGTACAGGTTCGCGCCCAGCGTCAGCCCGGTCTGGATGTCCTTGTCCTGGCCCTCGGTGGACAGGACGATGATCGGGATGTCCCTGTAGGCTTCCTGCTCCCGGACGTTCTTGATGAAGGTGAAGCCGTCCATGCGCGGCATGTTCACATCGCTGACGATGAGATCCACCTGGTCCGTGGCGTAAAGCTTCTCCAGCCCGTCCAGGCCGTCCTCGGCCGTGGTCACGCGGAAGCCCTCCTTCTTCATGATGAAGGCCACGAGGTTCCTCACTGTCTTAGAATCGTCCACTATGAGAATATGTTTAGGCATGGGCTGAACCTCCCCCCTGGAGTACTCCGTGGACCAGATTGTCGATGGACAGGATGCTGATGAGGCGTTCCCCGGCCTTGTACAGGCCGAGCAGCAGGTGCGCGGACACCCCAACGTTGCCCTCCACGTTCCACTCCAGCTCGTCGCCGGAGGCCAGGTACATGGTGGACACGGCGTTGATCATCAGCCCGATCTGCAGGCCGCGGTGGCGGCAGATGACGATGAAGCGGTCCTCTTCGTCGCCGGGGATGCCCATGAGCATGCGCAGGCTGACCAGCGGCGTCACCCGTCCGCGCAGGTTGATGATCCCGGAGATGAAAAACGGCGCGGCCGGCAGCTTGGTCGGCTTGACGTAACGGATGACCTCCTGGATCACCGTGATGGGCAGGGCGAACTCCCGGCCGAGCAGCGAGAAGCTCACCAGGCGGATGTTGTCCTGGGTGCGCATCTTCTCGTCGGAATGCTCCTCGGCCTGGGCTGCCGGCTGGCCGGAAAAACCGGCGAGCGTGTCCTCGCCGCGCGGGTCGAGCCTCCTGGCCTCGGCCAGGACCTTTTCGCGGTCGAGCCCCAGGTACTTGTCCAGGAAGGCCTCCTCGGCGGAGGTCAGGCTGCGGCCCGGATCGGTGACGTCCGGCAGTTTGACGTCGTCGACGAAGTATTGTTCAGGCGTTTTCATTGCGCAGTATCTCTCTTGCCAGGTTCATATATTCCACGGCGCCGCGCGCCTTGGGGTCCACGTCGAAGATCACCTTGCCGCCCGCGCTGGACTCGCGAAATTTCGTGTCAAAATGGATCACCGATTCCAGCACCTTGTCGCCCAGCTTGTCGCGCATGATGCGCAGGATGCGCCGGCACGCCGCTGTGCGCTGGTCATACATGGTGGGCAGGGCCATGTAGCGCACCGGTCTTGGCAGCACCCGGTTGAGCAGCCTGATGGTGTCGAACAGAAGCCTGATCCCGTACAGAGCCAAAAAGTCCGTCTGGATGGGGATGAGCACCAAATCCGCAGCCACCAGGGCGTTCACCAGCAGGATGCCCACATGCGGCGGGCAGTCCAGCAAAACGTAATCATACCGCTCGAGCTGGCTTTCAAGCGCGGTGCTCAGGATGAGCCCCTTGTTCTTGCGCTTGCGCAGGTCCACCTCCAGCTCCGAGAGCCGGATCGAGCCTGGCGCGAAGTCGAACCCGCCGCCCTCGACGGTCTTGAGGATGCGCCCCCAGACCGCCGCGTCCGCCTGCTCCTTCTGGAAAAGATCATATACCGAGGCCTCCAGCGTCTCCGGAAAATAGGAGAGGTGCACCGAGGCGTTGGCGTGCGGGTCCAGGTCCATGACCAGCACCCGCTTGTCTAAAAGCTTCAGGGCCGCCCCAAGGGTCAGGGCCGTGGTGGTCTTCCCCACTCCGCCCTTCTGGTTGGCTATGGCCAAGACCCTGGCGGCCAACGACCTACCCTGCTCCTGTCCGCATGAACCAGCGCCCGGCCCGCATCAGGCCTCCTTCTTGTACATGATGGCCCCGGGGTAGTGGATGGGCTTGAACGAGCGCGTGATGTTGTGCAGCGACTCCGAGTGCCCGATGAGCAGGTAACCGCCGGGCACGAGGTTGTCGTAGAACGCGCCGATGACCTTGCGCTTCATCTCGTCGTCGAAGTAGATGATCACGTTGCGGCAGAACACGATCTGCGACCGCTCCACGCGCTTCAAGGCCACACGGTCGGAGAGGTTCAGCTGGCCGTAGGAGATGAGCCGCTTCAGCTCCGGCTTGATGCGGAAATTCTCGCCGTCGCGGTCGAAATAGCGCGGCAGGATCTCTTTCGGCGTGGTGCGCAGGGTGTACTCGTTGTACACGCCCTTGCGCGCGGCCTCGAGCACCCGCTCGGACAGGTCGCTGGCCGTGATGCGCACGTCCCAGCTGGCGATCTCATTTTTCAGCACCTCGGCCACGATGATGGCGAGCGTATAGGGCTCCTCGCCGGTGGAGCAGCCGGCCGACCAGATGCGCAGGCGCTTCTCGCCCTTCTTGCGCAGCTCGGCAATGACCTCGGTCAGGATGTTCTCCTGGAAGACCTTGAGCTGCGGCGGATTGCGGTAGAAGCTCGTCTCGTTGGTGGTGATGACCTCAAAGAGCTTGGTCAGCTCGGCCTTCTTGTTCGTGTCGTACTGCAGGTAGTGGTAGTACTCGCCGAAATTCTTCAGGTTCAGCAGCTTGAGCCTGTTGGCCAGGCGGTTCTCCAGCAGGTACTTGCGGTTGTCCGCCACGTAGATGCCGCACTGGGCGTAGATGAAATCACGCAACTGGATAAACTCGGCGTCGCTGATCTTCAGCTCGCCGCCCACGGCACCGGAGGTGGAGAAGAGCGCAGTCATCTAAAGCTCCCCCTCCTGCTCTTCCTGTATCCTGGCGATGGCCGCTTCGGCCGACTCCATGATCTCGTAGTCCTCGCTGCTGGACGCGGCCAAAAGGGCCCGGAAGGCGCTGGTGCCGCCGATGCTGCCCAGGCACTCGATGGCCCGGATGGTCACGAGCTTGTTGGGATTCTCCAAAAGCTGCACCACGTCCGGGATGGCCTCCAGGACTTTGTGCTGGCCGAGCACCTCGAGCGCGCGCACCTTGACCCAGTCATCGTCGTCGTGCAGGGCGTGCACCAGGTGCGGGGTGGCGGCCTGGGAGTAGCACTGGCCCATGATCTCGACCACGGTCTGGCGCACGTCGCGGCTCTCATCCAGCAGACGCGAGACCAGCATTTCCAGCCAGACCTCGGAATCGTAGCACAGGGAGGCCACAGCCTCGAGCGCGTGCTTGCGGATCTCCGCGCTCTCGTCTTCCAGGGCGGCCCGGAGGATGTCCAGATTTCCAGCCGCGTCCATCTTGCCCGGCCATTGATACAAATAAGCGACCACGAAGAGCGCCACAACCAC
>JANXYI010000262.1 GCA_025350085.1 Deltaproteobacteria bacterium | reverse complement strand
CCACGAGCTTGGTTCTGAGCTCGGCCATGTCCACGTGCTCCTCGAACACGCGCAGGGCCGACTGGATCTTGTTCTGGTCCCCGGGCTCGATGCGCCCGTACAAGTCGTACAGGATGCGCGTGGTCTTGTAGGTGTGGCCCTGGGCGATCAAGATGGGGATGGGCGCGCCCACCCAGCCCTCGATGAGCCTGATGACGCTCTCGGAGGGTTCCAGCCCGCCGGTGAGCAGGATGCCTGAGATGTCCGGATAGTTGGTGGAGAGCCGGGAGGCCAGGCTGCCCAGGATGATGTCCGACCGGTCGCCCGGGGTGATGATCAGACTGCCGCGCTCGATGTAGTTGAGGAAGTTGCCCAGCTGCATGGCCGCGATGACGTAGCTGTCCACGAGGTTCGAGAGCATGTCCCGGCCGTAGAGCACCTTGGCGTCCAGCCACTTGACCACGTCGGCCACGGTGGGCTTGCCGAGCCGGGCCTCCTCGGGGATGACGTAGATGGGGAAGCATTCCGGGCAGCGGATCTTGGCCCGGAGCTCCTCGACCATGTTCACGCCGTCCACGTCTTCCACACGGTTGATGACCGCCGCCAGGATGTCCAGGCCCTTGTCCTCGAAGGACTCAATGGTGAGCAGGGAGGAGGCCACGATCTCCTCCTGGGTCTTCTTCTGCGCGTTGCAGACGAGCAGCACCGGGCAGCCGAGGTTCGCGGCGATGTCGGCGTTGATGTCGAACTCGAACGCCGGGTCGCTCCCCAGGAAGTCCGTGCCCTCGCAGAGGATGAAGTCGAACCGGCCCTTCAGCGAGTTGAAGTCATTCAGGATCTTTTCGAGCAAAGCCTCGTGCTGGCCCTGGTTGATCATCTCGCGCGCCTTCTGCATGGTGAAGGAGAAGGTCTCGGAGTAGCGCATGTCCATGTTGAACTGGTTCAGGACGAGATTGATGTCGTGGTCCTTGGCCGTGGCCTCGGAGGCGTTGATGATGGGCCGGAAAAAGGCCACGCGCTGGATGTCGCGCAAGAGCAGCTGCATGAGCCCCAGCACGATGGCGGACTTCCCGCTGCGGGGTTCCACGCCGGTGACGAATAAGGTGTCGGCCACGATTCTGCTCCTTGGTTTGGATGCCCTTCCATGGGGTCTCCCGGCGTCGGCGTTCTGATGGGGGTGGGGGCGAGACCCCGGCGCCGGGAGATGGACCTTCGCTAGAGTGACTCTGCGTAGATCTCCATGGGGTGCCTCACGGCGATCCTATCGCCGGAGCGTGAGAGCATGTCGGAGATCTGCAGCATGCAGGCGGGACAACCCGTGGCCACGACCTGGGCGCCGGAGGCCTTGATGTTGTCCCGTTTCTGCATGCCGATATTGGCCGAGATCTCCGCATGCTGCAAGGTGAAGCTGCCTCCGCAGCCGCAACAGGCGTCGGAAGCGTTCATCTCCACCAGGCCATAGGCCGGGTTCATCGCCAGCACGGTGCGCGGCTGGGCCGCGATGCCGAGCGACTTCTTCAGGTGGCAGGGGTCGTGCACGGTGACGGGAACCGCGCCCGCCTTGGGCGCAGGCGGGGTCAGGCCGAGGCGGTCGACCACAAAGGCGTTGACGTCCATGACCTTGGCGGACAAGGCCGCAATGGCCTCCTGGTCGGCCTTGCCCATGCCCTGGGCCATGAGGGGCCAGATCTTCTTCATGGTGCTGGTGCAGGTGGCGCAGGGCGTCACCAGGGCGTCGAACCCGCCCCGGCCAAAGACCTCCAGGTTGGCGCGCACGAGCTTCTCAAAGCTCTGGCGGTCGCCCGCGGACAGGGCCGGGATGCCGCAGCAGGCCTGGTTCTCGGGCAGGAACACGCCCACGCCGTGGTGCGCCAGCACCTTCAAGACCGCATGGCCCACGCGCGGGAAGATCTTGTCCGCCAGGCAGCCGGGAAAGAAGGCCACCTTGAGGCCGCTTGCGCCCGCCGGGGTGTCGAGGCTGGGCACGTCCTTGTGCAGGGGCCGCTTGTCGAGCAGCATCAGGTGCCGCTCGCCCAGCAAGGGTTCCAGCCAGCGCGAGCAGGACGAGCCGATGACCTCGTTCACCGGCGAGGTGAACAGGCCCTGGAACATGGAGGCCAGGCCCAGGAGCTTGTTGAAGAGTTTGGGCTTGGTGAGCAGGCCGCGGAAGATGGCCTTTTTCACCGGGGGCAGCCCCAGGTAGCCCGAGAGGATGACCCGGGCCTTGAGGAAGATGTCGAGCGCCTTGACCCCGCTGGGGCAATTGGCCGCGCAGGAGCCGCAGAGCAGGCAGCGCTGGAGCTTGTCCTGGACCCCGAGGGGGTCCTGCACGAGCTTTTTGGCCAGGCCCTCAAGCAGCGAGATCTTCCCGCGCGCCACATCGCCCTCGCGGCCGGTCTGGCCGTAGATGGGGCACACGGCCTGGCACATGCCGCAGCGCATGCAGCCCACCAGCTGGTCGTCAAGTTCGCCGAGCAGGCGCAGGAGTTCTTGCATTTCGGCCATGTTTCCCCCTACTCGCCGATGATCTTGCCGGGATTCAGGATGCCCTTGGGGTCCAGAGCCTTCTTGAGACGGCGGGAGAACAGGATGGTGGCGCGGCTGGTCTCCTTTTCCAGATACTTGCTCTTGGCCAGGCCGATGCCGTGCTCGCCGGACAGGGTGCCGCCGAGGCCCAGGGCCACCTCGAAGATCTCGTCGATGGCGGCCTCCACGCGGTGCCACTCCTCAAGGTTGCGGCGGTCGGTCAAGATGGTCGGGTGCAGGTTGCCGTCGCCCGCGTGGCCAAAGGTGCCGATGGTCAGCTTGTACTTGGTGGCGATGGCTTCGAGCGCCTGCATCATGGCCGGGATCTTGCTGCGCGGCACGGTGGCGTCCTCCAGCACCGTGGTGGGGGAGACGCGCGCGAGCGCGGACAGGGCCGCGCGCCGGGCCTCCCAGACCTTGTTGCGCTCGGCCGCGTCCTTGGCCACCTGGATGCGCGTGGCGCCAAGGCTTTTGCAGATGGCCTCGACCTTCTCGGCCTCGTCCGCCACCTGGCCGGGGTGGCCGTCCACCTCGATGAGCAGCAGCGCCTTGGCGTCCACGGGCAGCCCGGCGTGGGCAAAGTCCTCCACGGTGCGGATGGTGAAATTATCCATGAATTCCAGGGTTGCGGGCACGATCTTGGCCGCGATGACGGCGGCCACGGTCTCCGAGGCCTTGTTCACGTCGTCGAACACGGCCATCATGGCCTTGGCGGCCAGCGGCGGCGGGGTGAGCTTCAATATGAGCTTCTCGAACACGCCCAGGGTGCCCTCGCTGCCGACCATGAGCCCGGCCAGGTTCAGGCCGGTGACGCATTTGACCGTGCGCGAGCCGCTCTTCACGATCTCGCCGTCCACGTCAAAGAAGTCCACGCCCATGACGTAGTCCTTGGTCACGCCGTATTTCAGCCCGCGCAGGCCACCCGCGTTCTCGGCCACGTTGCCGCCGAGGGTGGAAACTGCCTGGCTGCCGGGGTCCGGCGGGTAGAACAGGCCGCGCGCCGCCACCTCGGCCGCGAACTTGGCCGTGATGACGCCGGGCTCGACCACGGCATAGAGGTCGGCCTCGTTGATCTCCAAAATCTTGTTGAGCGCGTTGGTCAGGACCACCACCCCGCCCTTGGACGGGATGGTGCCGCCGGAAAGGTTGGTGCCGCTCCCGCGCACGGTGAGCGGCAGGCCGTTGTCGTTGCAGAGCTTGACGACCTTGCCCAGGACCTCGCGGGAGGTCGGCCGGACCACCAGGCCGGGCATGACCGGCGCGAGCACGGCCGCGTCGTAGGCATAGGCGAAACGGTC
>JANXYI010000255.1 GCA_025350085.1 Deltaproteobacteria bacterium | reverse complement strand
CCGGCCGCCCCGGCCGCCATCGGCCCCTATTCCCAGGCCGTGGCCGACAATGGGCTGGTCTTTTTAAGCGGCCAGCTGGGCATCGACCCGGCCACCGGCGTCATCTCCGAGAACTTCGCGGTCCAGGCCAGGCAGGCCCTGGACAACGTGCGCGCCGTGGTCGAGGCCGCCGGGTCCAACCTCTCCCGCGTGCTTTCGGTGGACGTGTTCCTCGTCGACATGGGCCGCTTCGGGGACTTCAACGGGATCTACAGCAGCTACTTCACCAGCCACAAGCCTGCCCGCGCCGCCGTGGCCGTGGCCGCGCTGCCGCGCGAGGCCCAGGTGGAGGTGCGCGTGGTGGCCGCCCTGGCGGACTAGCGGGCGTCCAACAGAGCTGCGCGCAACAAAACTTCACGGCCGGGGGCTGCACGGCTGATCGGCCGAAGGCCACGCAAAAAAGGCGGCGCCCTCCGAAGAGGACGCCGCCTGTGCGTTGTTGCGTCAGACCAGGCTAGTTGCAGCCGCAGCCGTCGGAACCGCAGCCGCTCGTCGCGCCGCAGCCGCCCCCGTCGCCGGCGCCGGAGTCCCCGCTGCCGCAGCCGCCGCCACAGCCGCCGCCCCCGCCGCTGCCGAGCTGGTTCGCGGACTCCACGCTGAAACCGTATTCGCCCGCATCGATGGTGATTCTCCCTGCGGCGGTCAGCAGCTCCTTTTCCGCCAGCAGGGTGTAGCCAAGAACCTCAACGGTCTCGTCGCCGTCGCGGGGCTCGTCCAGGGCCAGGGAAAGCTTGGGGCCGCAGCAGCCGCCAGCCAGGAACACGCGGATGGGGGTCTTGTCCTTGTCCGCGAAATAGCCGTCCAACTGGTCGCGTGCAGCTTCGCTCAAAATGATCATGGGATGCTCCTGATATGTATGAGGTCATTGCGGCGTTTTCCCGCCGCCGGGCCGCCCGGGGCCGCCTATAAAAAAGGCGGCGCTCCGTGGAACGCCGCCCTGTATCGTCATGCGGGAGCTTCTGCCTCAGCAGGAACAGCCGCCAGAGGATTTCTCCCCGCCGCCGCAACCGCTGCTGCAACCGCCGCCGCCCAGATTCAGGGGGTTTTCCGAATCGACGCTGAACCCATAGCTGGTCATGTCGATGCGGATGGCGCCGGTTTTCTCTCCCAGGGCCCGCTCCACAACAAAGCTGAAGCCCATCACGTCGTAGGTGTCGTCGTTCTCACGCGGCTCATCCAGAGCCAGCGACAGTCTCGGGCCGCTTCAGCCCCCGGACGCGAGAAATACCCGGATCGGGGACTTTTCCTTGTCCGCGAAGTACCCGTCGAGCTGGGCCTTGGCGGATTCAGTCAGTTCAACCATCTAAAGCCTCCTTGAACTATTGGTGGAGCGCCCTAGATAATTCCGGCCAGGGACTTTGTCAAATGAGCGGGCCATGTTTTCCGCCAACCGTTGACCCCTGGCCGACTTCGGGCTACATGCGAGCACGCGGGGAGTGAATATCCACTCCCCCACTCAGACCGTCAGACAGACCGTCCCACCGAAAAGGCAGGCCATGAGCACCAAGGATCTGATCCTCTCCACAGCCAAGGACATGATCTCCGAAGTGGGCTTCCACAAGATGACCACGGCCAACCTGGCCAAGCGGGCGGACATCTCCGAGGGCACCATCTACCGCCACTTCGAGAGCAAGGAGGACATCCTCCAGCACATCCTGGACACCTTCGACGAGAAGTACCAGGCCCTGGTCGAGAACTGCCGCACGCGCATGGACAAGGGCACCCTGTCGCTGGAAGACCTGCTGGGCAGCCACTTCGCCTTCCTGGACGCCAACGCCGCAGACATCAAGATCGTGCTCGGCACCTACAGCATCCAGGATGTCACCCGGCGCTCCATGGCCCGGTTCATCGAGCGCATGCGCGCCCTGTTCGAGGACCACCTCGAGCACGGGCAGCAGCAGGGCACCCTCCTCGAGGTGCCGCTGCGGCCCACGGGCCTGATCCTGGCCAACATGTTCTTCGGCATCATGCGCATCAAGCTCTACTGGCCGGAGATCGACGACTTCTCCACCGAGGCCGTGGAGTTCTGTCGCCGCAGCCTGATGTCCCCGGGAGCCGGAAAGTGAGCGAGATACGCACCATCCTGACGGCCAAGGAAATGGCCCGCACCCTGGAGCGCCTGGCCTCCGAGGTCATCGAGCGCCGGGGCGAGGAAGGCCCGCTCGTGCTGGTGGGCATCCAGCGCCGCGGCGTGGACCTGGCCCGCAGGCTGAAGAAGCTCCTGGACGCGCGGCTGAGCTCCCCGACCGTGCTCGGGATGCTGGACATCAACCTGTACCGCGACGATTGGAGCAATCTCGGCATCGCGCCGACCATCAGCAACACCGACATCCCGGCGGACATCGAGGGCGCGACCGTCATCCTCGTGGACGACGTGCTCTACTCCGGCCGCACCACCCGCGCAGCGCTGGAGGCCATCCTGGACTTCGGCCGGCCCCGGCGCGTGGAGCTGCTCGTGCTCATCGACCGCGGGCACCGTGAGCTGCCCATCCAGGCCGACTACGTGGGCAAGCGCGTGAACACCGCCAGCCACGAGCGCGTGGACGTCCTCGTGGCCGAGCGCGACGAGCAGGACAAGGTCCTCCTGCGCGCCAAGGCCTAAAGCCCCTGCCCGGCCAGCCATGCACGACCCCGGCCAGACCTTCCCGCGCCTCCAGGAAACCGGCTGCCTCAGCCTCATCGGCATGGCCGGGGCAGGCAAGTCCACCCTGGGCCGCCTGCTGGCCGAGAAGCTCGGCTGGGCGCACCTGGACACCGACCGGCTCATCGAGGCCTACTACGGCCTGACCCTGCAGGGGCTGCTCGAGGGCCTGGGGCGGAGCGCCTTCATGCAGGCCGAGGAGCAGCTCGTGTCCATGCTCGGGGTGCGCCGCGAGTGGTCTCCACCGGCGGCAGCGTCATCTACGGCCCCGCGGCCGTGCAGCGCCTGAAGCTCCTGGGGCCGGTGGTCTTCCTTGATATTTCGCTGCCCACCTTCCTTGCGCGCGTGGGCGACGCAAGCCATCGCGGCCTGGCCATCGCCCCGGGGTTGAGCCATGCGGACCTGTTCCGCGAGCGCCAGCCGCTCTACCAGGCAGCCGCGGACTTCACCCTGAACACCGACACAAGCGACTGTCCGGCCAACCTCACGCGCCTCCTGGCCTGGCTTGCGCAGGAGCCCGAAGCATGAGCAAGGCCAAGACCGTCGCCGCTTTGAAGCGGCTCTCCAACCTGTACCGGCGCATGGACGCGGCCTACGCCGCATCCGCTACGGCCCTGGGGCTCTCCTGCGCCGGGTGCGCGGACAGCTGCTGCGAGACCGTGTTCCGCCACCACACCTATTGCGAATGGGCCGGGCTCTGGGCCGGGCTGGCCGCGCTGCCGAAAGAGCGCCTGGACGAGATCCGCAGCGCTGCCGAGGACTGGGTGCGCCAGCACCAGAATCCCATGCTGCCCGGCGTGCGGCCCCGGGTGCCCTGCCCGCTGTCCGAGAATTCGCCCGATGATCCACCGGGGGGCCTGCGCTGCGGGCTGTACGCGCAGCGGCCCATGGTCTGCCGCCTGCACGGGGTGCCGAACATCCTCATCCGCCCCAAGGGCGGGCAGTCGGCCTTCCCGGGCTGCGACCGCGCCCAGGACCTGGGCAAGACCTGCGAGCCGATGCTCCTTGACCGCACCCCGCTGTTGACCGACCTGGCGCGCCTGGAGATGGACCTCGTCGGCCGGGAGCGCCTGGGGAAAATGCCCCGCGTGGACCTGACCATCGCCGAGATGATCCTGCTGGGCCAGCCCAAGATCTGAACGCCCGGCCCGGAGCCGAGGAGGACCTATGCCATTGTTCGACTGGGACGGCTCGCTCAACCTGGGGGAGGCGACCCTCGACCGCCAGCACAAAAGCCTGGTGGGCCTCATCAACCAGGTGGCCGACGCCTTGGAGCACCCGGACCGCGAGACCGAGATCATGGAGTGCCTGAGCCGGATGTTCCTCTACGCCAAGGAGCACTTCTTCGACGAGGAAGGGTTCATGGAACGCCTGGGCTATCCCGGCCGCGAGGCCCACAAGGCCATGCAC
>JANXYI010000252.1 GCA_025350085.1 Deltaproteobacteria bacterium | reverse complement strand
GCCGATCTCCCCGGCCAGGCGCACTGCCTCGGCGCTGGTACGCGCCAGGCCCGTGGTCAAGACCGGCAGCCCGGCGGCGTGGGCCGCCTCCAGGGCCTCAACCCCGGAAACCTCGATGAGCCCGCGCGCACTGGCCGCATCCACGATGAAGCGGACCTCCTCGTCCCAGGGCGCGTCGCAGGACCCCCCTTCGGCCTGATTGTCCTCGCCGTCGCAGGACCGGGCCGGGGGCTCGGTCCTCTGGGTGCGCCGGAAGCGCAGGTACAGGGCGTCCAGGGCCTCCACCGCGGCCTCGGGGAAATCGAAGCAGGGGATGTTTGCCGCCTGGAGCAGCTCGCGCCCGGCGCGCACGGCCCCGCGGCCCATGAAACAGGCGGCGAAAGGCTTTCCCGCGGCATTTTCCGGCCCCTGGGCGACCTCGATGATCGCGCGGGCCGTGGCCGCGGCCTGGGCCAGGGCCGTGGGCGTCAAAAGTACCAGTACGCTGTGGGTCTGGCTGTCGGCGACGAGCGCGGAAAGCGCGTCGCGGTAGCGCTCGGGTCCGGCGTCGCCCAGGATGTCCACGGGGTTGTAGGCCGAGGCGAAGCTTGGCAGCACCTCGGCCAGGCGCGCCAGGGTGGCCGCGGCAGGGCGCGGCAGGGTGAGGTCGCTGCGCGCGCAGGCATCGGCGGCCAGGATGCCGGGGCCGCCGGAGTTGGTCAGGATGGCCAGGCCCGGCCCTTTCGGCAGGGGCTGGGTGGCGAAGGCCTGGGCCAGGCCGAAAAGCTGGGCCGCCTCGTCCACCTGCAGGACCCCGGACTGACGGAAGGCCGCGCGGTAGGCCGCGGGCGAACCCGAGGCCGCACCGGTGTGGGCGGACACGGCCCGCGCCCCGGCCGCCGTGCTCCCGGCCTTGAGCATGAGCACGGGCTTGACGGCCGAGACCTCGCGCGCCGCGGCCATGAACTCTTGGCCGTCCTCCACGCTCTCGCAGTAGCCCAGAATGACCTTGGTCTCCGGGTCGGAGCCGAGGTAGCGCAGCACCGCGGCCTCGTCCAGCAGGGCCTTGTTGCCCAGGCTGACAAAGCGCGAAAAACCGATGCCCAGGCCCATGGCCCAGTCCAGCACGGCCACGCACATGGCCCCGGACTGGGAAAAAAAGGCCACCCCGCCGGGGCTTGGCTGGCCCGAGGCAAAGCTGGCGTTGAGCGCGCAGGAGGTGCTGATGCAGCCGAGCGAGTTCGGGCCGAGCAGGATCATGCCCGCGCCCCGGGCAATGCGCGTGAGTTCGAGCTCGGCCTCAAAGCCCAGGCGGCCGGTCTCGCGGAAGCCCGCAGCGAGCACAATGGCGGCGCGCACGCCCTTGTCGGCCAGGATGCGCATCTCGGCGAGCACCTGTTCCCTGGGCAGGCAGAGGATCGCTAGGTCCAGGCCGTCGGGCAGCTCGGCCGTGGTGGCCACCGGGGGCAGGCCCAGGATGTCCTTGCCCGTGAGCGCGGCGGCGGGATTGACGGGATGGACGGCGCCCCTGTACCCTGCGGCCAGGATGTTCTCCAGCACCATGCCGCCGACCTTGGCCCGGCTGCGCGACGCGCCCACCACGGCCACGGCCGCGGGGCAGAAGAGCGGGGCGAGGTCTTGGGGCTGCTGGGACATGGATTTAGGGCCTTCCGGGAGCGTTCATGGACGAAATTCTCACGACTGTACAGGAAGATATCCACTATCGTTTCCGGCAAGTCAAGCTGCTGGAACTGGCGCTGGCTCACAGTTCCTGGGCCAACGAGCGGGGCTGTCCGAATGAGAGCAACGAGCGCCTGGAGTTCCTGGGCGACGCCGTGCTGGAACTCTGCGTGAGCCAGGAAGTGTATGGGCGCTACCCTGACGCCGACGAGGGCCTGCTGACCAAGGTGCGCTCCAGGCTGGTCAAGACCGGCACCCTGGCCGAGGTGGCCCGGACCCTTGGCCTGGACCGCTCCCTGTGCCTGGGCCGGGGCGAGGAGACCCAGGGCGGCCGCGGCCGCGAGAGCCTATTGGCCGACTCCCTGGAGGCCCTGTTCGGCGCGGTGTTCCTGGACGGCGGCTTTGCGGCCGCGCGCGAACTGGTGCTGCGCCTGCTCGGGCCCCGTTTTCCCGAGACCGCGAGCTCGCCCCCGGCCAAAGACCACAAGAGCCGCCTGCAGGAGCTCACCCAGGACCTGTTCCGCGACCGACCGCAGTATGTCCTGGCCGAGTCCAGCGGGCCGGAGCACAGCAAGGTCTTTGCCGTGGCGGTGCATCTGCCGGACGGCCAGAGCTTCCGGGCCGAGGGCGGCAGCCTGAAAAAGGCCGAGCAGTCTGCCGCGGCCCTGGCCCTGGCCGCCTTGCGGCCCAGAAGCGGCGCCTAGCGGCCGCGCGGGCGGCTTCCCACTTCTCTGAGCGCCCTTCTCCCCGCATGAGGGGGCCGGGGGCAATGAACCCCGAAGGGGGCCCCGGCCGCCGGAGGCTCTCTTCTCAACGGGGTGCAAGGGCGTAGCCCCTGGCGTCTATGCCCCGCTCCCACCCCGGTCGCGCCCCAGCTTTGCCCTTGGCCGCCGGGCCGCAAAAAAGGCCGGAAGGGTCGCCCCTCCCGGCCTTCAAGCCGTTGTCGTGTCGGTCAGGACTAGCCCGAGATGAGCTGCATGGCCATCCTGGGCAGGGAGTTGGCCTGGGCCAGCATGGCCACGGCCGACTGGGAGAGGATCTGCTGGCGGGTGAACTCCGTCATCTCCTGGGCCACGTCCACGTCAGAGATGCGCGACTCCGAGGCCTGCATGTTCTCCGCCTGGATGGACAGGTTGGTGATGGTGTTCTGCAGGCGGTTCTGCAATGCGCCGAGCGAGGCCCGGATCTTGTCCTTGGAGATGATGGCGTTGTTGATGGCGGCCAGCGTCTGCTGGGCCAGCTCCTGGGTGGAGATGGACTTGCCGGCGTTGTCCGCCGCCATGCCGGAATTGGCGCTGCCAGCCGCGAACTTGGCGCCCGCCAGGTGCCCGATGCCCAGGGCCGAGGCCGTGGAGTTGCCCATGGACACGTAGTAGTAGTCCTCGGCGGAGTCGTTGCCGGAGCCGAAGTGGATCTTCAGCGCACCCATGGAGTCGATGCCGTTGCCGTTGTGCGTGGTCGGATCGCCGGAGAGATGCCCGTTCAGCATGTGGATGCCGTTGAAATCCGTGGCGCTGGCGATTCGCGTGATTTCCGAGCACATAGCCTGGTATTCGGAGTCGATCATCAGGCGCTGGTCCGAGGAGTAGGTGCCTGTGGAGGCCTGCATGGCCAGTTCCTTCAGGCGGATGAGCTTCTCATCGATGACCTGCAGCGCGCCGTCCGTCACCTGGATCATGGAGATGGCGTCGTTGGCGTTGCGGATGCCCTGGTTCATGCTCTTGATGTCCGCGCGCATGAGCTCGCGGATGGCCAGGCCGGCGGCGTCGTCAGCGGCGGTGCCCACGCGCAGGCCCGAGGACAGGCGCCGGGTCGAGGTGGCCAGGGCGCCGTAGGACTGCTGCAGGTTGCGGGCGGCGTTCATCGCCATCAGGTTGTGATTGATCACTAAAGACATGACGTAAACCTCCTTGTTCGAAAAACATTCCCTTTGGGCGCCAAAATGCACCGGCCGTGCCAACACTTAATTTCAATGATATTACAGTCAGTTGTTGTGCACGAAAAAGTCTAGAAAAGGTTTCAACCCTGGGCAGAGACAGAAAATCCTGCCGTCCCGTCAGCCCGTTGTCAGGCCCCAGGGGCAAGTATGGAACGTATTTTCGTACGTAACCGGCTCGACAGCGGGACCGGCTCCATGTATCCAGACGATAGATCAAGGTGCCGTCACGGCCCCTGAACAAGGCCTGAGACGTGCAGAGGCGCGCCCCGCGCGGAGGAAGAAGACAAATGCCCCCGACCTCGTCGAAGTTCGATCAGGACCTGCGTGAATTCCTGGATGTCCAGCGCGGCTTCCTGGTCATGCTCTCCGACGACCCGCTCTTCGTGCGCACCCTGCGCACCACGGTCCTCAAGACCCTGAACATCAAGGCCGACTGTCTGGAGGTCTACCAGGACTCGGGCCAGGCCCTGCGCAGCGTACGCGACCACCTGGGCCACAAGTCCCCGGTGCTCGTCCTGGCCGACCGCCTGCTGCGCGGCACACCCACCTTGGAGTTCCTGCGCGGGCTCAAGGGCGCCTTTAGCGAGGCCAAGATCCTGGTCATGACCCAGGAGACCAGCAAGGAGTCCCTGTCGCAGCTCTACGAGCTCGGCGTGGACAGCGTGCTGACCAAGCCCGTGAGCGTGGACACGCTCATCGAGAAGATGGCCGGGGCCATCAAGCCCCAGGGCAAGATCAGCCAACTCGTGCAGGAGGCCAAGCGCCTGCTCGAACTGGGCGAGACGGCCAAGGTCATGCAGATCAGCCAGGCCATCCTGAAGGCCAAGGCGAACAGTCCGGTGGCGCTGATGCTCATGGGCGACGCCCTGCTCATCGAGGGCAAACGCGTGGAGGCCATCCGCGTCTACGAGCAGGCCCACGAGGGCGCCACCCTGTACCTGGAGCCCTTGAAGAAGCTGGCCAGCGTGCACCAGGGCACGGACGACGACAACTACCTGCACTACCTGAAAAAGCTTGACGTCATCAGCCCGCTGAACACCGAGCGCAAGTGCGAGATCGGCAAGATCTACGTGCGCAAGAAAGACATGGACAAGGCCGAGACCTACTTCGGCGAGGCCATCGTCAATGCCCAGCGCGAGGCCTCGGGCTATGTGGAGCGCATCGTCTCGGACATCGCCGAGAGCCTGTCCGAGACCTCCCCGGCCATGGCCGAAAAGTATTATTTCAAAATTTTGGAGATGAAGGGCGACAATCTGACCAAGGAGGACATGATCACCTTCAACCGCCTGGGGATCGCCCTGCGCAAGCAGGGCAAGTGGAAGGAGGCCATCGAGAACTACAAGAAGGCCCTGACCGTAGTCCCGGACGACGAGCGCGTGCTCTACAACATGGGCCTGGCCTACGCCGACGGCCAGCAGCACCAGATGGCCGTCGGCTGCTACGAGCATGTGCTGCACAAGGACCCGGAGTTCCACCGCACTGCGGCCGTGGTGGCCTTCAACATCGCCAATTCCTACCACCTGGCCAAGCAGGACGAGGCGGCCCGCAAGTATGTGCTGGTGGCCCTCGAGCTCGACGCGAACCACCACGCCTTCAAGAAGCTTTTGTCCAAGCTGGAGCCCAAGGACTAGCCCCGCACCTCTTCTTTCTGTCCCGGCAGCAGCCCGCGGCGGCGCCCGCGGAACTTGACAGGCCCGCTCCGGGACGGCACACACAGGCGTCGCCCAAACTCCGGCTTTCGAGAGGTTCCCGTGTCGCGCAATACCCTGCTGGCCGCCTGCATCTTCGGCCTGACCTACGTGGGCTGCTTCTATTTCCGCATCTACGTGGTGGACACGCCCGTGGGCGCGGCCGAAAGCGGCGTGCTGGTCACGGGCCTGCGCCAGGGCGTGCTCTGGGGCCAGCTCTTCGATGCCTGGGGCCTGGCCAGCCTGGTCTCCGGCGTACTCGTCCTCTTCCTCGGCGGCCAGGTCCTGGTCTACCTCTGGAGCCTGCTCACGGCCATGGCCCTGTGCAACTACAACGTGGACCTAGGGGCCATCGGCCTGGTGCTCGGCATCCTGCGCATTGTCCGGTTGTAGACGCCCACCTCCAGAAACGTCAGCGGCCCGGCAGGAGAACATCCTGCCGGGCCGCTGTCTTTGCATCTACTAGAGTAGGAGCACGGCCTAGGCCGTCTTGCGGTTGAAGAAGCCCACGGCCAGGCAGAAGGCCAGGGACACGGCCACGGCGGCCAGGGCATTGGGGCCGGGCCCGGCCGGGGAGCTGGCCCAGCCCATGTTGTGGGCCAGGGCCGCGGCAGTGAGCATGCCCAGCACAAAGGCCCCGGCGTCGCCGCTGCCCTCGCCCGCCAGGATGAGCTGGCGGCCCGGGCAGCCCCCGGCGAGCGCAAAGGCCAGGCCGGCCACGAGCATGCCCAGGTAGTTCCAGAGCGAGGCCGTGTGGGCCACGGGCTGGCCCTCGAAGCCCGGATGCCACTGCCCGAGCACGAGGTTGCCGATGAAGGCCGCCAGGAGGAAGGTGACCACGCCGTAGATCAGGTGGGTCTGGCGCAGGGTGAACAGTTCGCGCAGGGAGCCCACGGTGCAGAAGCGGCTGCGCTGGGCCAGTGCGCCGATGAGCAGCCCGCCGCCCAGGGCGGCCAGAAGCGGCGCGTGCGCGGCACCCGGGCCCTTGAGCGAGGACCAGAGCCAGCCAAGAGTTCCTGCGGCCGGGTCCGGGGAGAGAAAGAACCGCGCAGCCAAGAGGCCCACGGCCGCGAGCGGCAGGGCCAGGCCCGCCAGGGTGGACTGGTGCGTGCTGGCGGACAGGCCGAATCCGGACTTGTAAAAGCGGTGCCCGACATAGACGCCGGACAGAAGCCCGGCAAAGCCGAACAGGGCGTTGCCGTCGCCCCCGGCCAGGCGCAGCAGAACACGCCAGGGGCAGCCCAGGAAGACGAGCGCCCCGGTCATGGCGGCCATGCCGAGGAAAAAGCGCAGCACGGGCGCGGACCCGGCGCGGGAGCGGAACTCACCGCCGAACCAGGCCGCGGCCAGCGAGCCCAGCACAAAGGCGGGCAGCTCGGGGCGCAGGTACTGCACGGGCTCGGCCCGGTGCAGGCCGAGCGCCCCGGCGATGTCGCGCAGGAAGCAGGCCACGCACACGCCCATGTTGGCCGGATTCCCGGCGTATTGCAGCAGCACGGCCGTGAGGCCTATAATTGCCCCGGCCAGCAGTATCTCGCCCTTGCCCGCGAACAGGCCCTTTTTCGAGTCCATCACTCCCCCCCATGTCGTCAGCCAACCCCTTATGCAAACAAAATGCCCCACCAATACACATCGTTGCGCGGATGATTATCGGGCGTATCTCTATTTGTCAAATTCGTTCCATCTATGCGAGGCCTGGCACAAGACCGCGCCTTGCCCTGTACCGGCCCCTGGGCTGGGACGTGGTGGCTGGGGCGTGATGGCTGGGGGAGTGAGGCACACAGGGAACAGCTCCCCGGCCAGGGCCAGGCGGCGCAGGCGGGGGTGCCGGGCCGGTGGCGGCGGCTAGCTGGCAGGGGTCTCGGGGCTGGCTGCTGGCAGGCGCACCGTGAGCGTGGTGGCGCCCGGCTCCGAGGTGTCAAGCTCGATGCTGCCGGAAAGCGCGCGCACCATGAGCCGGGCCGAATAGGTGCCCAGGCCCGTGCCGTGCGCCTTGCCCGAGGTGGCGTACTTCTCGAAGAAGCGCTCGCGGATGTTCAAGGGCACGGCGCCCAGGTTGTGCAGCGCAGCCACGCCCTCGTTGCCTTCAAACCACAGGCGGACCGCTATCTCCCCGCCCTCGGGCGAGGCCTCGGCAGCGTTCTTGAGCAGGTTCACGAAGACCGTGTCCACGAGCCTGCGCTCGCCCAGGACCAGGAAAGGCCCGTTGCCGGGCACGTCCACGCGCAGGGAGAGCCCCTTGCCGTCCACCAGGGGCAGCAGCTCGGTCTTGACCGTCTCCAGCACAGAGGCGAGGTCCAGCGGGACCGGTTCTGGAACGTACTGCCCGGTCTCCATGGCCCGCAGGTCCAGCGACAGGCTGACCAGCCCCAGCATGCGCACGGACAGGCCCTTCAGCTCCGCCAGCACGTGAGTCTGCTCGGCGTTGAGCGGCCCCAGCATCTCCAGGAGCTCGGCCGCGTTGCCCATGGCCCCCAGCGGGCTCCGCAGGTCGTGGCGGATGACCTTCTCCACGTCCTCGCGCTGGGTCTCGGCCTTCCTGCGTTCGCTGATGTCCGAGAGCGCGCCCAGGTAGCCGCTAACGCGGCTGGCGGCGTCGCGCATGGGCCGCACGAGGGCCGAGACCCACAGCACCGCCCCGCGCGCCGGGCGCAGGCGCACCTCGGCCGAGAACTCGCTCCGCCCAGCCAGGGCCTTGTGCCAGCCGCGCCCGAACTCCTCGCG
>JANXYI010000240.1 GCA_025350085.1 Deltaproteobacteria bacterium | reverse complement strand
TGACCGAACGGCCCGAGTAGTCCACGCGCTTGCCGAGCAGGTTCTGGCGGAAGCGCCCCTGCTTGCCCTTGAGCATGTCCGACAGCGACTTCAGCGGACGCTTGCCGCGGCCGCGGATCGCCTTCGACCGGCGTCCGTTGTCGAACAGGGCGTCCACGGCCTCCTGCAACATGCGCTTCTCATTGCGGATGATGATGTCCGGCGCGCCGAGCTCAAGGAGCCTTTTCAGGCGGTTGTTGCGGTTGATGACGCGGCGGTACAGGTCGTTCAGGTCGCTTGTGGCGAAGCGGCCGCCGTCTAGCGGCACCAGGGGGCGCAGTTCGGGCGGGATGACCGGCACGACCTCCATGATCATCCACTCCGGCTTGTTGCCGGAATCGATGAAGGCCTCCACGATCTTGAGGCGCTTGGTGATCTTCTTCTTCTTGGTCTGGGAGCGCGTGGTGGCGGACTCCTCGCGCAGGGTGGCGCGCAGCTCCTCCAGATTGATGGCTTCCAGGAGCTTGCGGATGGTCTCCGCGCCCATGCCCACCTCGACCACGTCCTCGCCGTAGTGGTCGATGACCTGAGCGTACTGGTCCTCGCCCAGGACCTGCAGCTTCTTCAGGCTGGTCTCGGCCGGGTCGAGCACGATGTAGGAGTCGAAGTAGAGCACCTTCTCCAGGTCGGCCATGGTGATGTCAAGCAGGGTGCCGATCTTGGAGGGCAGGGTCTTGAGGAACCAGATGTGCGCGACAGGCGCGGCCAGCTCGATGTGGCCCATGCGCTCGCGGCGGACCTTCGAGGCGATGACCTCGACGCCGCACTTCTCGCAGACGATTCCGCGATGCTTCATGCGCTTGTACTTGCCGCAGTTGCACTCGTAGTCCTTCACCGGACCGAAGATCTTGGCGCAGAAGAGGCCGTCGCGCTCCGGCTTGAAGGTGCGGTAGTTGATGGTCTCCGGCTTTTTCACCTCGCCGAAGCTCCATTCGCGGATCTTCTCGGGGGAGGCTATGGAGATCTGGATCGCCTTCAGGTTGCGACCGGCGAGGCCCAGATTCGTGGCCCCACGCATGGTGAAGAGTTCGTCCAAGCTCATGGATTTTCCTCGTAAGTTTGACAGTTCCCTTGAGAGCCCGGAAGTCCGGGCCAGCCCACCAACGGACAGGGGGGAGCCCCCTGCCCTACTGCCGTCTGGCGGGCCTCTTCTTCTCGTCCTGGATCAGGTTCACATCCAGGCCCAGGGACATCAACTCCTTGATGAGCACGTTGAAGGACTCGGGCAGGCCGGCCTCCAGGAAGTTGTCGCCCTTGACTATCTTCTCGTACATCTTGACACGGCCCGAGACGTCGTCGCTCTTGACCGTGAGGAACTCCTGCAGCAGGTACGCCGCGCCGTAGGCCTCCAGCGCCCAGACTTCCATTTCGCCGAGACGCTGGCCGCCGAACTGGGCCTTGCCGCCGAGCGGCTGCTGCGTCACCAGGGAGTACGGGCCCGTGGAACGGGCGTGGATCTTTTCGTCGACCAGGTGGTGGAGCTTCAGCATGTACATGACGCCCACGGTGACGCGGCTGTGGAAGGTCTCGCCGCTTCTGCCGTCGTAGAGCGTGATCTTGCCGTCGTCGGGCAGGCCCGCACGCTCAAGCCAACCCCAGATCTCGGCCTCGGTGGCGCCGTCGAAGACCGGGGTCTTGGTGATGATGCCGTGCTTCACGGCGCGCACAGCCTTGGCGAGCTCCTCGTCGTCCAGCTCCTTGATGAGGTCCACGGTCTCCTTGGCGGAGAAGACCTCCTTGAGCTCCTTGCGCACCTGCTTCATGGCCTCGCCGGACTCGATGAGCGCATTCATCTGCGCACCGAGCTCTCTGGCGGCCCAGCCCAGGTGGGTCTCCATGATCTGGCCGATGTTCATGCGCGAAGGCACGCCCAGCGGGTTCAGCACGATGTCCATGGGTGTGCCGTCGGCAAAGAAGGGCATGTCCTCTTCCGGCAGGATGCAGGACACGACGCCCTTGTTGCCGTGGCGTCCAGCCATCTTGTCGCCCACGGAGAGCTTGCGCTTCACCGCGACATAGACCTTGGCCATCTTGATGACGCCCGGGGGCAGGTCATCGCCCTCGGTGACCTTCTCGCGCTTCTGGTCGTAGACGGTCTTGATGAATTTCACCTGGCGCTCGTAGTCGGCCAGGATGCCCTTGATCTGCTCGCCCACCTCTTTGGCGGTAAACAGGCCGGAGAGCTTCTTGAGCGGCAGCTCGTCCAGCACCTCGCGTGAAAGCGGACGGCCGGACTCGACGAGCACCTCGCCCTTCTTCTTGCCCATGAGCGGCTGGGCGATCTGCTTGCCCTCGGCCACGTCCCACACCCGGCCGCGCACGTTGTCGGTCAGCGCGGCGATGTGCTTCATTTCCTTCATGTCAAAGGCGCTGAGTGCAGCCTGCTCGATGGCGAGCGTGCGCTCGTCCTTCTCGCCGCTGCGGCGGTTGAAAACCTTGACGTCGACCACGGTGCCCTCGATTCCAGGCGGAACCTTGAGCGAGGTGTTCTTCACGTCGCGCGCCTTGTCGCCGAAGATGGCTCTGAGCAGCTTCTCTTCCGGGGTCAGCTGGGTCTCGCCCTTGGGCGTGATCTTGCCGACCAGGATGTCGTCCGGCACGACCTTGGCGCCGAGCCTGATGATGCCGCAGTCGTCGAGGTTGCGCAGCATCTCCTCGGAGACGTTCGGGATGTCGCGGGTGATCTCCTCGGGCCCGAGCTTGGTGTCTCGCGCCACGACCTCAAACTCCTCGATGTGCACGGAGGTGTAGACATCCTCCTTGACCACGCGCTCGGAGATGAGGATGGAGTCTTCGTAGTTGTAACCGCACCAGGGCATGAAGGCCACGAGCAGGTTCTTGCCGAGCGCGAGCTCGCCGTTCTTGATGCCCGGGCCGTCGGCCATGACATCGCCCTTCTTGACCTTCTGGCCCACCTGCACGCAGGGGCGCTGGCCGAAGCAGGAGTTCTGGTTGCTCTTGTGCCACTTCTGCAGCTCGTAGTGCATGGCGCCGCCGGTATTCGTGCTCACGGCGTCGTCGTAGTTGACGATGAGGCGCTCGGCATCGGCGAAGTGCACCACGCCGTCGGCCTTGGCCAGGATGCAGGCCCCGGAGTCCCGGGCCACAACGCCTTCCATGCCGGTGCCGACCAGCGGCACCTCGCTCTTCAAAAGCGGCACGGCCTGGCGCTGCATGTTCGAGCCCATCAGCGCGCGGTTGGCGTCGTCGTGCTCCAGGAACGGGATGAGCGCGGCGGAGATGGACACGATCTGGCTCGGCGAGATGTCCATGAGCGTGACGGTTTCGGTGGGCACGATGTTCACGTCGCCCGCGATGCGCGCCTGCACCAGCTGGTTCTGGATGGTGCCGTCCTCGGACAGGATCAGGCTGGCCTGGGCCACGGACTCGCTGGCCTCGCGGCTGGCGTCCATCCAGACGATCTCGTCCCCGGCGCGGCCGTCCTTGACCACGCGGTACGGGGTCTCGATGAAGCCGTAGTCGTTGACCCGGGCATAGGTGGTCAGCGACACGATGAGGCCGATGTTCGGTCCTTCCGGCGTCTCGATGGGGCAGATGCGGCCGTAGTGGGAGGTGTGCACGTCGCGCACCTCGAAGCCCGCTCGCTCGCGGGTCAGGCCGCCGGGGCCGAGCGCCGAGAGGCGACGCTTGTGGGTGACCTCGGACAGCGGGTTGGTCTGGTCCATGAACTGCGAGAGCTGGCTGGTTCCGAAGAACTCTTTGAGCACCGCGGCCACGGGCTTGGGATTGATGAGGTCGTGGGGCATGAGCGTGGACACTTCCTGCAGGCTCATGCGCTCCTTGATGGCGCGCTCCATGCGGACGAGACCGATGCGGTACTGGTTCTCCACCAGCTCGCCCACGGGGCGCACGCGGCGGTTGCCCAGGTGGTCGATGTCGTCGGCCGGGCCGTGGGAGTCCTTCAGCTTCACCAACACCTTGACCGACTTCAGGATGTCGTCGTTGGTGAGCGTGCGCAGCTCCAGCGGCTCGTTGATGCCCAGACGGGAATTGAGCTTGTAGCGGCCCACGCTCGACAGGTCGTAGTAGTCCGAGCTGCGGAACAGGTTCTCGAAGAAGCTGGCCGCGATCTCGGAGGTCGGCGGGGAGCTGGGGCGCAGGCGGCGGTAGATCTCGATCTGCGCCGTGGCCAGGTCCGTGGTCTTGTCCGCGGCGAGCGTGTCGCGCATGGAGGAGGACACGTCCATGCCGCGGGTGAAGAGCACGCGGATGTCCTTGACGCCCGTGGCGCGGATGCGCTCGATGAGCTCGGCGGTGAGCTCCAGGGCGGCCTCGGCCACCACCTCGCCGGTGCCCGCGTCCACGCAGTCCTGGGCCAGGTACTGGCCGAGCAGGGTGTCCGGCGAGACCTCCAGGGTCTTGACCCCGTCCTTCAGCATCTTGCGCCAGGCGGACTTGGTCACCGGGCGGCCCTTCTTGATGAGCACCTTGCCGTCGGAGAGCACGATGTCGTCGAAGGCCTCTTCCTTGCGGTACTGGTCCTCGCGCACGTGGCGCAGCAGCTTCTCGCCCTCGAAGGCGTACTCTTCGTGGTCGTAGAAGTAGTCCAGGATGTCGGTCTTGGTCAGGCCCATGGCCTTGAACAGGATGGTGGCGGGCATCTTCCGGCGGCGGTCGATGCGCACGTAGAGGATGTCCTTGTGGTCGAAGTCGAAGTCCAGCCAGGACCCGCGCATGGGGATGATGCGGCAGGAATAGAGCACCTTGCGGCTGCTGTGCGTCTTGCCCGAGTCGTGCTCGAAGATGATGCCCGGCGAGCGCTGCAGCTGGTTGACGATGACGCGCTCGGTGCCGTT